>CALGAJ010000193.1 GCA_937951975.1 uncultured Desulfotignum sp. | reverse complement strand
TTTTATGTCTGCTTCCAGATCATGGTTGGTGGCTGCCACAAACCGGATGTCTGCCTGGCGGGTGCGGGTACTGCCCACGGGTTTATATTCCCCTTCCTGCAGCAGGCGCAGCAGTTTGGTCTGCATGGAAAGATTCAAATCCCCGATTTCATCCAGAAACAGGGTGCTGCCGTCCGCTTCCTCCACCAAACCTTTTTTGTCCTTCCAGGCACCGGTGAAAGCCCCTTTGACATGGCCGAACAATTCGCTTTCAATCACATTTTCTGAAATCGCGGTACAGTTGACCGTGATCATGGGATTGGTTTTGCGCAGGCTGAACTGGTGAACAGCACGGGCTGCCAGTTCTTTTCCGGTTCCGCTCGGACCGGTGATAAGCACGGTGGCTGTGGTGGGTGCCACCTGTTTGATTTCCTGTATAACTGATTTAATGGCATTGGACGATCCGATGAGGGGCAAAGTGGCATCTTTTTGAATCAGTTCTTCTCTTAAGGCCATGTTTTCAAAAATCATACGCCGCCATTCCAGAGCTTTGTCAATGGTCAGTAGAATCCGTTCCCGGCGGAAAGGCTTGGTGATATAATCATACGCCCCTTCCTGGATGGCTTCCACCGCGGTTTCAATGGTGGCATAAGCGGTCATGATGATCGCGGAGGTGTCAGGCCGGATTTTCTTGGTCTGACGCAAAAGATCAAGACCCCCCATTTTCGGCATTTTCAAATCCATGATCACCAGGTCGAACGGCTCCTTTTTAAATATTTCCAGCGCATTCAAGGGGTCGTTTTCCGTTTTAACCTGATAATCGGTCTCTTCGGTGATATACCGGGAAAGCAGAGCCAGCATATCTTTTTCATCATCCACAACCAGAATGTTGAAAGTCATCTCATCTCCTTGTTGAAAACAGGCAGTTTGATCCTGAAAAGAGTCCCATGATCCGGGTTGACATAGCTGCCGGAAAAGGCAGGGGTGCTCTTGCAGTCGATGGTCCCGCCGTATTTGCTGACGATGCCGTAAGTGACGGACAGCCCCAGGCCGGTGCCTTCCCCTTCGGGCTTGGTGGTAAAAAATGGCTCGAAAATCCGGTCGATATGTTTTTTGCCGATACCTTGTCCTGTGTCCTGAATTTTTACCATGGCCTTGTTTTCTTCTGATATGAATTGAGACTGAATTGTCAAGGTGCCCCCTTGTTTCATGGCGGCACAAGCGTTGTTGATCAGGTTTAAAAACACCTGCTGCAACTCTCTGGAATCTCCGCGCACCAGGGGGATAGTGTCATCCAGATCAATGGTCAGCTCAATGGTTTCCATTTCCAGAGTATGCCGAACGATGTTCAACACCTCCCGGATCGCGTCGTTGACATCGCAACTGGCTGTGTTTCCTTCTCCGAAACGGGCGAAGCGCAAGAGATTCTCCACAATCTGTTTGCAGTGCATGCCCTGCCTTTCAATGGTTTTCAGGTCTTCGTACGCCTGGGAGTCTTTGGGGGTTTTTCTTGCCAGCAGGTCGGTGAACCCCAGAATCACACCCAAGGGGTTGTTGATTTCATGGGCCACACCGGCGGCCAGGGTTCCCAGGGATGCCAGCTTTTCCGTGTTGATGAGCTGTCGTTCCAGGTTTTTTTCGTTGGTGATGTCCCTGGCGATGCACAGCACGGATTCCACCCGGCCGGATTCATTCCGAATGGGCATGAAATTGGCGCTCACCCAGAGGTCATGTTCGCCGGCCTGTAACGTAAATTCATCCCGGACGCTCTTCTGATGCCGGAAAACCAGACCCAGCATTTTCAAGTGTTTTTGGGAAGATTCTTTGTTGATGACCTGGTCGATACTGCGGTGGATGAAATCTTCAGGTCTTCCCCCGAAAAAATTGGCGGTAAAACTGTTCATGGACTGGAACCGGCCGTCCTGGTCAATGGTGAAAATAAAATCCTCCGCGCTTTCCACAACAGACCGGTATTTTTCTTCCGACCGTCGCAGGTCATGGGTCCGTTGGGCCACTTTGAGTTCCAGCCGGTGAGTCCACCGGATTTCTCTGAAAAGCAGGACAGTTCCTGATGCGGCCACCACAAAAAGAATCACGGCATGGGACAGAAACCGCCAGGCAGCAGCCTGGGTGATGTAACCATCGATTTCAGAAACAGGCGCCACAACAGCGACAGACCAGGTGCCGGCGGGCGTACCCGGTATGGTAATGGGGCAGTAGGCGATCAGTTTTTCAATATTTCCGGTCACTCCCCGGTGCCACCCGGCAGTATAGGAACCCGTGCCGGTGTGGCCGGCCAGCATATGTTTTTCCTGAATAAAGGCAATGGATTGATGGGTCAAACCGGAATCTCTTTTTTCTCTTGCAGAAAACGCGCTTTTTCCAATAAACCGGGTGTAGGGGTGATATAAAAAGATACCTTTACCGTCAATCACCCAGGCGTAGCCGGTGCTGCCGGAACGGACATCATCCAGAAACCGGCCCAGAAACCGGCTGATATCCAGTTCGGCAATCAGAATCAGATTGATATCTGCCACCTGCCGGGCCATCTGAATATGTATACTCCCGGAATGATGAACCGGATCGGAAAAAAAAAGACCGGATGGTTCCGGAGGCAATGTCAAAGAAGACAAAAGATCCGGTTCTGGCTCACGGACCTGCCACTGGCGCGGATAGCCGAAAGAATGAACCTGCGGCTGAGCCGGTATCCGGATATTAATGCGGAAAACACTTTTTTCCAGCAGTCGTGAGAACAATGGTTCCAGAGCGGAGTGGGCCGAATCGATCCGGCCGTTTTCCCGGGAAAGGATGTCGCAGGCACGCACCAGTTCCTTGCCCACAAATGACAGCTCGGATTCCACCTGTTGCCGGATGTGCCGGGCAATGACCATCTGCTGATCATTGAACTGTTTTCTGGCCATGTTGCCAAGGTGCCGTGCCGCCCGCATATCCAGATAAGCACTGGCCCCCAGGCAGAACACTGTAGCAATGATTACACCGGCCAGCATTTTCCGGATATTCCGGTTTCCCTGAAACAGCCTCAGAAGTTGCACTGACCGGTTTGTCAGATTTTTCAGGTGTGCCATTTGGATTGTGTCCTGTATTCAGGGTTTCCGGTGCATGTTCAACGATTGGCACTCAAATGTTTCACGCCCCGGAGCTGACTGTTTGACAGGGGCGT
Organism: uncultured Desulfotignum sp.; assembly: GCA_937951975.1. Lineage (GTDB taxonomy): Bacteria > Desulfobacterota > Desulfobacteria > Desulfobacterales > Desulfobacteraceae > Desulfotignum. The sequence continues at coordinate 12,066 of CALGAJ010000193.1, read as the reverse complement.
GAAACATTTGCAGAACTATTGGGTGCACGTTATCCGGTCCGTTGCCCGGCGGCACCGGGCCGGCTTGTGACTTTTAGAGTGTTTTCCGGAAAGCGGGATCATTGGACGGGCAGCATGCCCCTTTCCTGTATCAGGGCCTTTCCCTTGTCGGATTTGATGAAATCCACAAATGTCTTAACGGTGCCGGCAGGTTCGCCTTTGGTCACCAGATTGAACATCTGGTAAAAGGGGTAATCCGCATCGCCGGGTTTTGTACCATCGATCTGAATCACTTTGACGTCGGGATGGATGATCTGAGCCCCTCTGGAGATAAAGGACACCGCACCTGGAGGCAAAGATTCGATGGCCTGAAGCACCCGGGTGGAGGTGTAAGTCATGTAGTCATACTGAACATCGTTGTGACGCATGACCTGGCGCCTGAAGTTTTTATGGGCACCGGTCTGTTCTCCGGGCACCACCAGGGTGACGGCCAGATCCGGTCCGCCCAGTTCTTTCCAGTTGGTGACATTGCCTGAAAAAAGAGACTGAAGCTGTTCAGTGGTCAAGGATTCAACAGGGGTGGATTTGTGCGTGATCACAGCCAGGGGATCTTTGGCAAAAGGGATGGCTTTCAGCCCGAAATCTTTTTCTCTCTGGGACAGGGGCCGGACCGAACTGGCCACATCGGTCATATCCTGCAGCAGCCGGTACACACAGGACTGGGATGACCCCACATACAGATCAACGGCAATGCCGGTATCCTGGGTAAACATGTTCAGCCGGGCATTGTCAAATCCCTCAAACACCTGGGCAGACGCACTGTAACGCAGTGTCTGGCCGGCTGATGCACCCATGGGGACATACAGAGATACCACCAGAAACAAGACACTCATCAAACACGATGCAAACATTGATTTTCTCATGATCGTTCCTCCATTGTAAGTCATTCAATTGTCCGGGTTTTAGGCAAAAACCTTAAAACCATTTTTTTTGCCTGTTTTGAATTTTTCCATTTCAATTTGTATGCCAGACAATGGCAATCACTTCTGAAATTTGGTGTAACCGATTGTTTTTTAATCATGTTTTAAATATGATTCTGAATTCGTTTCAGAAAGGATAACCTCATTGATTCAGCTTAAACAATCATTTCGTCATGATTTTTTACAGCCGGGAAAAAAATATGACGAGGGACAGGCGGTCCGCACAAAATGATAATATCCGGGCAAAATGTCTGATCCGGAATGGCAGGGATCATTTTCAGGTTCTTTTTTTTGTACTATTTCCAGAATTCGGGCACCACCAGAATAATGACGGTATAGATTTCCAGCCTTCCTAAAAGCATGCACCAGGCCAGAACCCATTTGGCTGCCGCCGGCAGATGGGCGAAGTTTTCCACCGGCCCCACCGTGCCGAATCCGGGGCCGATATTGCCCAGGCAGGAAGCGGCCGCACCCAGGGAAGTGAGAAGATCCAGGCCCATGGCGGCCAGAATGGCACTGGCCGCTGCAAACAGGATCATGTACAGGGCCAGAAATCCCATGATGGACCGGACCACATCTTCCGACACCCCCCTTTGGTTAAGTTTGACATGTCGGATGCTGCGGGGATGGATCAGCCGGAACAGTTCCCGGCAGGCGAACTTGAAACACACGATCAGCCGGGCAATTTTGATGCCCCCGCCCGTGGACCCAGCAGATGCGCCTAAAAACATGCACACAAACAGGATCATCTGGCTCAGCCCCGGAAACAGCTCATAGTCGGCGGTGGCATATCCGGTGGTGGTGAGAATGGATACCGCCTGAAAAGCGGCGGACTGGAGTGCGGCCGCAAACGAGTCATAGACCCGGCCGTGAATGTTCAGGGCAATGATCAGGGTGAACAACAGGGTAAGGCCTAAAAAGACCTTGCATTCCGTATCTTTGAAAAATGCCAAGGGTCTGCCCCGCAACATCTGGAAATGAAGTGAGAAATTGATCCCGGCCAGAACCATGAATACCACCAATACATAATGGATATAAGCGCTGTCATAATGGGCGATGGAGGTGTTTTTCAGGGAAAACCCCCCGGTGGGCAACGTGGTCAGGGCATGGCAGACCGATTCAAACACCGGCATCCCCCCGATGGTCAGAAAAATGATCAGCAAAAGGGTCAGGCCGGCATAGACCATCCACAGAATTTTGGCGGAATCGGTCAGCCGGGGTGCCAGTTTGTCCGGCACAGGGTTTGGCACTTCCGCCTTGTACAGCTGGATTCCGCCTGCGCCTAAAAAGGGAAGAATGGCCAGAGACAGCACAATGATACCCATACCCCCCAGCCACTGGATCAAACTCCGCCAGAACAGCAGACTGGGAGCGGCCGCTTCGATATCGGTCATGACCGAGGATCCGGTTGTGGTGAATCCGGAAACGGACTCGAACACGGCATCGGTCACGGAAACAAAGTCCGGGGAAAAATAAAAGGGCAGGGCCCCGAACAAACCGACAGCGGTCCAGCTTAAAGCCACCACGGCCATGCCCTCCCGCTGGTTTATGAACCGGGAGTCCTCATCCATGTACCGGGACATCCATTTGAGCACCAGGCCTGCGGCTGCCGTGATCGCCATGGCGTACATCAACGGAAAATGAGCCCCGTCACTGAAATACAGACTTACCATCAAAGGGATGAGCATGATGAGCGCCAGCACCACCAGAAAAATGCTGACAATGCCTGAAATATACCGCCACCGCATTTAAAAGAATTCCAGCTTCACGGTCAGCAGTTTTTCCATTTTTTTCACCGCCTGTTTGACCGTGAACACGATGATCTGGTCTCCGGGGGTCACCACGCTGTCTCCAGTGGGAATGATGATATCCCCGTCCCGGATGATACATACCAGCAGAGCCCCTTTGGGCATATTCAAGTCCTTCAGAGGCCGGTTGGTGATGTCTGACGTTTCCAGGGCCACCGCCTGGATGAATTCTCCGCGTTCGCCGAAGATGGATATGTCGGATAAAACCTTTCCCTGCCGGACATTTTGAAGAATGGAACTGACAGCAGACAGCCGGGGGCTGACCACCTTTTCAATGCCGATGGTGGACAAAAAGGGATAATAACCGGATTTTCCGATGCGGGTCACCGTGTTTTCAACCCCCAGATTTTTGGCCAGCAAAGAGACCAGGACATTGGTTTCATCATCGTCGGTCACGGAGATCACTGCATCGATCTGGTTGAGATTTTCTTCCAGAAACAGCTTCTGGTCCGAGCCGTCCCCATGAAGCACGACGGTTTTGTCCATCTGTTCCGCCAGTTCCAGGCACCGGGCTTTGTCTGCTTCAATCAGCCGGGTCATGATGCCTTCTTCTTCCATCTGTCTGGCCAGGCGGGCACCGACACGGCCGCCCCCAACGATCAACGCGCTCCGGATGGGCTTCATCTGGATTCCGAAAATTTTCAAGGTCTCTTTGAGCTGATCGGCATGGCTGACAAAATACACCAGATCGCCGGGAAAAATAAAATCATTTCCCCGGGGCACAATCACTTCGTCTTTCCGGACAATGGCGGCGATCAGGGGCCGGGTATTACCGAAACGTTCATGAAAATCCTTGAGACACATGCCGGCCATGACCGAGGCTGCATCAATGCGGATGCCGGTATACCGGACCTTTCCATCGGCAAAATCTCCGGTGTCCAGGGCCTGGGGGATATCCACCAGCCGCCGGATGGTTTTGACCACCTCGATTTCCGGGTTGATGATGGTATCGATGTAAGGGATCTGGGTTTTGAAAATATCATGAAAACTGTCAAAATCGGTGTTTCTGATACGGGCCAGCTTTTTGGTGGAGGGCGACAGCAGGTTGGTGACCAGGCAGGCGGTGAGGTTGATTTCATCACTGTCGGTGACGGCCAGCAGGATATCCGTTTCCTGGATACCGGCCTGGTTCAGGGTTGTCGGGCTGCTGCCGGATCCCTCGATCACCTGGACATCCAGATCTTCAAACAGGATCCGGGCCAGGTCGGGGTTTTTTTCAATGACCACCACCTGTTTGTTTTCCGAGGCCATGCGGGAGGCGATATTGTATCCTACCTCTCCGGCCCCGATGATGATTATTTTCACACCTGCCCTCCTGTTGAATCCGGCCTTTCTGGACGGGAAATTTACTAAAATCAGACCTGCCTGTCAAATGCTTTGACAGGTGTTGAATTTCTCATTATGATAAAAAGATTCAGCAATTCTTTTGATTCAGTGAGGTTTGGGATGAAAATTCTGATCGTGGATGACCATGAGGATAACCTGTATCTGCTGCAAAGCCTTCTTTCGGGAAACGGATATCAGGTGGTCGCCGCACCTGACGGAGCCAAAGCGTTTGACATCCTGGCAGCTGAAAAAATCGATCTGGTGACCAAGCTGGAACAGAAAATGCTGGAGGCGGAGCAGGAGATTGCGGCCCGGAAGGCTGCGGAAACGGAACTGCGCAAAAGCCGAAAACGATTGATCGAAGCCCAGCGTCTGGCCGGCATGGGGGATTTCACATGGGATGTCACCACAGGTGATGTCATCGGGTCGGATGCCTTGTTTGATCTGCTGGGATACGACCCGGAAGAACCTCTGAGTATTGACAGAATTAAAGCGGAAATCCACCACCCGGATGATGCCTATGGCGTGGCCGCGTGGTTTCAGGAGTGCATTGATTCCAACCGTAAAAATTTGCCTCCCAAGGAATACCGGGTGATCCGAAAAGATGGCCAGGTACTCAATATCCGCACCGTGGGCCGGATCGAAAAAAAGCCGAATGGTCAGCCCCTGGTGTTTGCCACCATTCAGGATATCACGGCCCATAAACAGGCGGAAGCGGGAAAAGAGACACTCCAGGACCAGCTCAATCAGGCCCAGAAACTGGAATCCATCGGCCGGCTGGCCGGGGGCGTGGCCCATGATTACAACAACATGCTCAGCGTGATCATGGGATTTGCGGAACTGGCCCTGGGAAAGATTCCTCCTGGATCGTCCCTGTACAATGATTTAAAGGAAATACTCACGGCGGCCAGGCGTTCCAGTGACATGATCAGAAAACTGCTGACCTTTGCCCGCAAACAGGAGATTTCTCCTCGGTTGCTCAACCTGAATGACGCCATCGAAGGGATGCTTAAGATGCTGGGCCGGGTGCTCGGAGAGCGGGTTCATTTTTCCCGGCACCTGGATCCCGGGTTATGGGACGTGTTTGTGGATCCTTCCCAGGTGGATCAGATTCTGATGAATCTGTGTGTGAATGCCAAGGACGCCATTGATGAATCCGGCAGGATTCATATCGAAACCGCCAATGTCCATCTGGACGACCGGTTCTGCACAGACCTGCCCGGAGCGGTTCCGGGAGATTTCGTGGCCTTGACGGTCACGGATGACGGCTGCGGCATGGATTCCCAGACCCGGGAAAAAATATTTGAACCTTTTTTCACCACCAAAGCCTCGGACAAGGGAACCGGACTGGGGCTGGCAACCGTCTACGGTATAGTCAACCAGAACAGCGGGTTCATCCATGTGACCAGCGAGCCGCACAAAGGAACTTCTTTTACCATCTATCTGCCCCGGCATTTTTCACCGGGATCCTGAATCCTGGATCATAAATCGGGAATACTGAACCGGGATCCTGAATCCGGCATCAGACCCTGTGCCAGGCCGGTGCCCTCGATGTTTTAAACCGGTGCCTTGACAGATTTGTCAAGGCACCGGCTCATTTTAAAAAATCCTTGTTGATTGATAGACCTTAACTTATCAGAATCGGCATGCCCAGCAAAGGCCAGATCAGCAGCACGGCCAGGGCCACCAGGGCCATCAGCAGAATACTGGCCGGAATGCCGTATCCGAAAAACTCACCTGATGTGAACTGTCCGGAGTTGTAGGCAATGGCATTGGGCGCGGCCCCCACCAGGAGCAGGAACGGCATGCCGGCCGTAACCAGGGCCGCGAACACGATCACTTCGGCGGCCACCCCTAAGTAAGGCGCCACCACCAGGGCCACAGGCACGGAAATGGCAATGGCGGCCACGTTCATGATAAAGTTGGTCATGATCATGACAAAAAAGGCGATGGCCATGACAAACACGAACCAGTGGGCGTTCTGGAAAAACGCCAGCCAGTTGATGGCCAGCCATTCGGCCGCCCCGGTCTGCCACAGGCAGAACCCCATGCTCATGGCACCGGCAAACAAAAGAATGATGTTCCAGGGCACATCTTCCAGGTCCCGGATATCCAGGATGCCCACGATGAAAAACAGGATGGTGGATACCAGCAGCACGGCCGCCTTGTTGAACGGCTTGAGTGCGGGAATGAAGGACTGTAACGACAGGAACAGGATCACGCCCAGGATGATACAGGTGGCAATGATTTCATGCCGGGTGAACGGCCCCATCTCATCGCTGAGCTGCCTGGCTTTTTCCCGCAGTCCCGGGATGACCGCTTTTTCCGGTTTCAAAAATACCATGAAAAATCCCCAGAGCACAAACACCATGAGCCAGCCGATGGGAAACATGTAATAGCTCAGTTCAAAAAACGATACGGATTTGCCGGTGATCTCTTCATAGAATCCCAGTGCCACGATCCCCCGGGCCGCCCCCAGCAGGGTGATGATACTGCCGGCCCCGGCCACGAACGCCATACCGATGAACAGGCCCTTGCCGAATTTGGTGGGTTTTTCGTCATCCGTGTATAATGCATAAATGGACAGCAGCAAAGGATACATGGTGGCGGCCACAGCGGTGTGAGCCATGACATGGGTGAGCAGGGCCGTGACCACAAAGCATCCCAGGTAGATCATGGAGGTGCGTTCTCCCACGATCAACAGCATTTTATAGGCCAGGCGCTTGGTGATGCCCACCTTGGTGAACACCGTGCCGATGATGAGAGATCCGAAAATGAACAATACCGACGGGTCCATGAAATCCTTGAACGCGTCTGCGGCCGGCCGGATGAAAAACAGGGCCTGAACCACACCGATGGCCAGGCCGGTGACCCCGATGGGCACCACTTCAAACACCCACCAGGTACCGGCCAGAAGAAACAGGGCAATGGCGGCCTTGCCCTGGGGGGATAACGTAAAGGCCTTGCCCATGGGGTCCAGGGCATCCGGCCATGGGGGAGAATAGTTTACAATGGCAAACAGGATGATTCCGATCATCAGAAACATGATCCGCTTCCAGTCGATCTGAATACCGGATGAGGCTGTTGATTTCGTATTCATGTCACTCCTAATTTTTGGGTTAAATTAATCAATTCAGGTTTCTTTTTCTATAGTCACTGCAAGGCGTTTGTTCTCGCCTAAAATTCATTTTCACGATACCGGTGCATCGGCTTTTACAAAACCGTCGATGGGGTTGTGTGTCGAAGATGTTGTATCAGGGATCACAGTGGATACCGCTGTTTGGGGTCATCCGCCGAACCGTTTGAGGATGTCCTTGATCTTCTCTTCAGTCTGTTTTTTCACCAGCAGCATTTTTTCCGCTTTGGCCTGTTTGATTTTTGCGGCCAGCTCTTCCAGGTCCGCCGGTTTTTCCAGAAGATCCGTGGCACCGATTTTCATGGCTTCCACGGTTTTTTCCACGGTGGCATACCCGGTGAGCAGAATGATCTGCAGTTCCGGTTTTTCAGACTTGATGTTTTTCAACGCCTGAATCCCGTCCATGCCCGGCATTTTGAAATCCATGACAATGGCATCAAAACTTTCATTTTCCAGCATCTTCAACGCCTGGTCCGCCGAGGTGGCGGTTTTGACCGTCATCCCCCGGGCTTCCATGCGTTCGGACATGATATCTAAAAAATCCTTTTCATCATCCACCAGCAACACTTTTTCAGACATGTTCTTCTCCTTAAATATTCAAATATCCATGTGCCGGCGCCTTTTCCGGCAAAAATCATTCATTCACCGGAGAAAGGGCGCGCAGACAGAACCCCTCTCCGGAATCCATCGGTTTGTTCGTCATGTGACCCCGTGCCAGCAGGGCCTGGTCTTCAGGGCTGCGAAACAGGGTATGTGGTTCAAACGCCGGGCCTGAGTCCCGGATAAAACAGATTTCCGGGATTTTCGGGTCAGTGCCGAATCGGACTGTGATTTCTTGCTCTGTATCCGGTAATTCCCTGGTCTGATGGCGGGTAAGAATCTCAAACGCCCGGTAAATCAGGTGAAGCAGGGCAAACCGGAAACCATGTATCCGGCAGGGGACCGGGGCCGGAATCACGGTCAGGCAAATCCGGTGCTGCCTTAAAATCCGTTCAGCCAGGCGGGAGACCAGATCCACTGCCTCTTCCAGGTCCACCCACTCCTTTTCCCGGTCCATGCTGTGGGCAAACCGGTTGAACTGTTTCATCAAAGTGTCGGCCCGGGCCACCTGTTTTCCGATTTTCCGGCTGATGGTCTCCGCTTTCAAAGGATCGACAGGAATGGTCTGATGCTGTGCCCTGACCGCCAGATCAGCCAGGAGCCCCGCGTTTTCATTGACAATGGCCAGGAAATTTTTCATGTCATGGGTCATGGCAGCGGCCAGGGTGCCGAAAAACCGGATCTCGTTCATGGAATCACTGTCTGGGGACATCGGGCTCTCCCTGGGGGCTGTCCTGGGAACCGGACCCCGCCGGTATGTCACTTTTAGGCAGATGCAGCGCCCCGTCAGCGGTTGGCTGCCGGGTGGCTTTTACCGGCAGGGTCAGCACAAACCGGGTGCCTTTTCCCACCTTGCTTTTCACGGAAATATCCCCGCCCATCTCCTGGATCAGCCCGTAGGTGATGGCCAGGCCGAGACCGGCCCCCCAACGGTCGCTCCGGGAGGTGTAAAACGGTTCGAAGATCTTGGGCAGTTCCTCCGGGGAAATGCCTTTTCCGGTATCGGACACGGTGATGGTCACCTGATCGGTCCGGGTCCGGGAGACCTCGATGCTCAGGATCCCTTTTGACTCCATGGCGGTGATGGCGTTTTCCGCCAGGTTCAGAAAGATCTGGAGCAGGCTGCTGCGGTCACATTCAAATTCCGGCACCGCCGGTATGGGTCCCACCTGAATGACAATATCCCGTTGGCGCGCATCAGTCTCCACCAGGGCCAGGGCCTGGGCGATCACTTCTTCAATATTCACCGGTTCCACACTGGGTTCCATGTGCCGGGCAAAATCCAGCAGCTGCCGGGTGATGGTGCCGCACCGCTTCACCGCATCCAGCACGTCCCCGGCCAGGGGCAGAAGCCGCTGATCCGGCCATTGCCCCTTGCCAAAGGTCAGCAGGTCCACAATCAGTCCGGTTTTCTGGTTGATGATATCCAAAGGGTTGTTGATTTCATGGGCCACACCTGAGGCCAGCCGGCCGATGGAGGCCAGCCGGTTGGCATGTTCCTCGTGGTGAAGGGCCTCGATGCGCCGTCGTTCGGACGTGTGAATCCGGCCCACCAGGTAGGTGGCCATGCCCATGATGGACAACAGGATCAGGACAATGCTCACACACAGAAACCAGAGCATCTTCAGCCGGGGTTTGAGCCAGAGATCCTTGAGCCAGTCTGCCTGGCGCAGCTGCACCAGGGTCAGCGGGGTGCCTTTGATTTTTGCATATCCGGCCAGTACGGCGGTGCCGTCCGGGGTCTGCAAGTCGACAATGCCGTCGGCCTGGGAGAAACGGCTGATATCCAGAGCGGTTTGACCGGTATCGGGGTCTTTCCCATAGTGAAAAGAAGGGGTCACCGGTTCACCGGTATCATCAATGAGAAACAGGTCATTGTCCGGTCCGGTATTCAGCTGGTGCAGTGCTTTCTGCCACAGGGTTTCGGCACAGCTGCTGGAGGGATTGTCCGCCATGGCCGCGGCCATGATCCCGGCAAGGGTGTGCAGACTGTTTTGCATGCGGGTATTGGATTCGGTTTCAATGGTGCGCCGGGTCAGGCTGAAATCCACCAGGGTCATGATGATCAAAGGAGACAGGGCAAGAATGGAGGTGAGCAGAACAATGAGTTTCCATTTGCGCTTGAGATTCAACCCGCCGTAGTTGCCGGAATCATCCATGTGATCCCAGAATGCGGGCTTGAGTCGATGCAGGGGAGTCATGTCCGGCCGCCACCTGTGTCAAAAGATGGGTCAAAGTGCCCTGGAGCGGATAGGGCGGTCGGTTCGTTTTCAAGGTGTTTTTGGATAGTGGTGTTGAGCTCATCGATATCCACCGGTTTCTGAAAATAGGCGGATGCCCCCAGATCCATGCAGTTTTTCCGGTCCTGCTCCGAACCGTGTCCGGTCAGAACAATGACGCGGATCAGAGGATGGGTCTGCCTCACCTGCCGCAGCACCTGGATGCCGTCCATGCCGGGCATTTTCAGATCGATGATCATCACCTGGGGCGGATGGGACTGAACCTGTGCCAGCGCGGTTGGACCGTCAAACACGGCATGTGCATCCATGTCCCGCATCTGGAGCCGTTCAGACAGGGCTTCGACAAATTCCTGTTCATCATCCACCAGCAGAATTCTCAATCCCATATCAGAATGCTTTCTTTGATGATCCCCATGGCGCCGGGTATTGCATTCCATTTTAACATATGCTACCTATCCCATTGATGTCTTCCTTTTTATCCTTTAGGTGAAAATTAATTAAAGAACTTAGGTCCAAAAGTCAAGGCGAAACATGGAAAACAAGGTGCCTGAAAAGGCGAAGCTGCTGGATAAACTCCGGGCCAACGGATTCAATGTCCCCGATTTTGTGTATGTATCGGCCCAAAAATTCATTGACGAGGATTTCGATGACCTGAAGGCGTTTCTGGATGTTCACCGGGAAAGCTACAAGGTGATCGCCAGAAGCGCCCATCCCCTGGAATCTGAATACAGGGGCGGCACATTTGATTCCCTGGAGACCTATGCGGACGTCGGGGGCATCGTCTATGCCAGAAACCGGATCATCAAACTGGCCAAAACCGCCAAACAACTGTCCATCCGGCGCCAGCAGATTTTCAGCGATGCCCCGCCCATCGACCTGGAACAGATGGGAGTGATCGTGATGCCGTTTATCAATGGATCGTCGGTCATGGCCAAGATGATCCACAATCACTGGGAGTTCGGGTATTGCCGGAACCGCAACCAGAAAGTGCAGACCGAACCCCACATCACCCGGGTTCCCCATGACCGGAGCCTGTTTCAGCTTTCCCGGGCCATCCAGAAAAAACTGGGGTTCAAGTGCGAGATCGAGTACATCATCTCCACGGAAGGGGACATCCATGTGGTCCAGGCCAAGGACATCTCCCGCATCGAAACCCTGGAGGAAAAGCTCAGTGAACGCTCCGTGCGGCTGGACGGGATCCGGCGGATCCGTAAACAGCGCAACTACCGGGAACGGCCGGTGTATGTCATGGACAACAAAGCGTTTTACATCGACCTCATCACCCGATGCGAGGAACTGATTCAGGCCGGTTCCGCCCCGGGGTCCGCCGTCATGGAGGAAATTGTCGACTGTGTGACCGCCTATGAGGCGGAACTGGAAACCTTTGCCCTCAAGCACCAGCGGTTCGCGGTACTGGGATATGCCATCCATGATTCCGGCGAGCTGTATCAGATTGCCAACCATTATCTGGATGATTATCCGGAACAGCAGAAAAAACTGTCCAAAGCCCTGCACAATAACCTGTATACCATCGATATCTTCCTGGCTGAAGCCGACACTTTGATCGCCAAGGACAAGTTCCGGGTGAATCTGTGCAGCCATGATGCCTATGGGATAGACACCGTCAGAAACCCGCTGTGGTGTGCGTTCTGGCAGGAAGACCGGCATGATGCCGTGGTCAGGGAATTCAAACGGCTCGGCTTCAAGACCGGCGATACCATCGGCATCGATATCGGCGCGGATGACCATCCCATTGTCTACCGCCATTGATCCGGTTCAACAGGAACCGGTTCAGCCGGGTCTGTTTCAATTTGAAACGGAAATTTCTTCACGCTCTTGACAAGTCCGAAGCTTTCCCATAAGAAAAGCGGAATTTACAGTAAAGATCAATCAAAAAAGGGGCGTGAAAGCCGATGACTCAATTTTTTGCTGCCATCAGTCTGATTCTGGCCGGCGGGGGGGTGTCCCTGGTGACCGCCCGCCATCACCTGTTTTCA
>CALGAJ010000192.1 GCA_937951975.1 uncultured Desulfotignum sp. | reverse complement strand
GTTTTTTCCATGGTCCGGGGCTGGGACGGGGAAGTATGGGTCCGCAGCACGATGTTGTCCGAGACATAAAAGGTGTCCTGCATGTCCCTGGCCGGATGATACTTCGGGATATTCAGCGCTTCGAAATTATAGTAATCGGTTTCCACTTCAGGACCTTCTGCGATGTCGAATCCCAGACGCATGAAAATGTCGCATATCTCATCCAGCACCCGGGTGATGGGATGAATGGCCCCATACCCGCGCCTGCGACCCGGAAGGGTCACATCAATGCCGGATCCCTTACCCGTTCCGGCAGTCTGAATCCGGGATTGCGCCTGCCGGATCGATTTTTCCAGCTTCATCTTCAGCAGATTGGCATTTTTCCCGGCCTCCGGGCGCTGGTCTTCAGGAAGAGAAGAGATCCCCCGCAGAAAAGCGGTCAAGATCCCCTTTCGCCCCAGGTACCGGACAGAAACCATTTCCAGATCTTCTGCCGTTTCTGCGGTTTGAATCTCCTCAAATGCCTGATTTTCTATATCGTGGATCTGATTTTGCAAAACATCCCCCCTGATGGGCTTTTTCAGTTCAGCCGGGCAGATGCCTGGGAAGCCAGCTGAGAGAATCCGGCCGGATCTGATACAGCCAGATCAGCCAGCACCTTCCGATCCAGTTCACACCCGGCCAGTTTCAGGCCATGAATGAACTGGGAATAAGACAGGTCATTCATCCTGGCGCCTGCATTGATCCGGACCACCCACAGTTTTCTGAAATCCCGTTTTTTTGCCCGGCGGTCCCGGTATGCATACATCAATGCCTTGTCCACCGAATCCGCTGCGGTTCTGAATAATTTACTCCTGCCGCCCCGGAACCCTTTGGCCAGTTTCAGCACTTTGTTTCTCCGCTGCCGTGCTTTAAACCCTCTTTTCACTCTCATCGTATCAATACTCCTTAAAAAATTCTAAAATTCTGTACGGCTCAGGTCCTGTGCCGCCAAATGAAGGTGGCACAGACGCTTCCCTTCATTTTCAGCCATTGGGCAGCATCCGCCGGACCTCTTTCATATCCGATCCGGCAACCATCTGATCCAAACGAAGCGACCGTTTCCGTTTGGTGGTCTTTTTGGTCAGAATATGGCTGGCATGGGATTTTCTGAACTTGTATTTCCCTGATCCGGTCTTTTTGAACCGTTTCGCTGCTGCTCGGGTGGTTTTAATTTTGGGCATTTTACATCTCCTTGTCCTAAAATAAGGCTTGGCTGTTACAAATTACAAAAAAAAAGAGACAAAGATGCATACATCAAAACGCAGCACACACCTTTATCCATTTCACTATGGATTGATGATCTTTTACAGAACTGTCTGATTGAACCGGTATCAGGCTTATTTCGGGGCAAGCAGCATGGTGATCACCCGGCCCTCAAATCGAGGCAGCTGTTCAACCACAGCAAATTCCGAGGTCAGATCCACCACTTTTTCCAGCACGGCATTGGCCTGTTCCCTGAGCACCACCTCACGTCCCCTGAATACCAGCGTAATCTTCACCTTGTCATTGTTGCTGATAAACTTTTCAATGTGCCGGGCCTTGGTCGCCAGATCATGGTCGTCGGTTTTCGGCCGGACCTTTATTTCTTTGATCTGAGTGGTTTTCTGCTTTTTTTTGGCTTCCTGCTTTTTTTTGGTCTGCTCGTATTTAAATTTTCCATGATCCATGATCTTGCAGACCGGAGGTTTGGCATCCGGGGACACCTCCACCAGATCCAGGGCCTGATCTTCAGCAATCCTCAAAGCTTCCGCCAGCGGCAGAATACCTATCTGTTCCCCATCAGCGCCGATCACACGCACCTCTTCAGCCCTGATTCCCTTGTTCACATTCGATTGATCCTGTCGTCCTTGCTTAGATATTTTTCACCTCCTGATAAAAATCCAATCCATTATTATTATGCCTGTGTATTTTTATATCAAACAAGCATAACCTTGCCATTATAAAGATCAAATCGACAAAATGCAATATTTATTTGCCCGATCCGTGTTGTTTCTGATCCCGCACATATTGTTCCAACAGACTGTTTTTCCAGTACTGGTTCCCTTTTTTATTGAAAAAATTGAAAAAAAGATCAAGACTTTTTCTGCGGCAGACCCCTTTTTTTACCTGCACCCGGCAATTTTTGTACAGCAGGGGCAATGATGCCAGATCACATGCCGTCCCCCCGCCCATCGGGTCTTCAAACGCATAAACAATTCGGGGAATCCCGGTCAGCATAATCGCACCAAAGCACATCAGACACGGTTCCAGGGTGCAATACAACGTACATTTTTCCGGCACCACCGGATACGGGCATGATTCCAGATTTTTCAGCGCACGGATTTCCGCATGATCCACCTCGCTGATGATGGCGCGGCGGCCCGGCTCCGGAACCGTTCCATTCCGGCATCCCCGGCTGATGATCTGATTTTCCTGGACGACCACACACCCGACGGGAAACTCCCCCTGCTCAAGGGCGGCCGCTGCCTGGGTCAGTGCGGACAGCATAAAGGCGCTGTCGCTGTCTGCATTTTTACTGTCACGGCTGTGCTCTGAATTCATTTTCGTTTCTTTGGGTTCTCCTTTTTACCGCTTTTCTTGCTTTTTTTTTAGAATGTAGTATTTTATACTATCTTCAAAAAACTGCAACATGGATTTATGAAAGCTTTATCACAAAAATTATCTGTAGCCCCGCCGGATCTGAGCATCAGGGAAAGGTTTCAGAATCGGGAGCAGGATTTTCTGTCCCGCTACGGTGCGCCGAGCCGGCATGCCACCCGGCGGCTTCCCGAAACCACCCCATGCAGCATTCGGACCCCGTTTCAACTGGACCGGGACCGGATCGTTTATTCCAATTCTTTCAGGCGGCTCAAATATAAAACCCAAGTCTTTCTTTCGCCATTGGGGGATCATTACCGGACCCGGCTGACCCACACCCTTGAAGTGGCGGAAATTGCCAGAAACATTGCCCGGGCCATGCGCATGAATGAAGACCTGGCAGAAGCCGTGGCCCTGGGCCACGATTTAGGACACACCCCGTTCGGACACGCCGGAGAAATTGCACTCACTGAAGTCCACTCCCCGTATTTCACCCATTCCAACCAAAGCCTGAGAGTCGTGGACACCCTTGAAAACAAAGGCCGGGGGCTGAACCTGACCCGGGAGGTCAGGGACGGGATTCTCAAGCACTCCAAAGGTTTCGGCAACATCATTCCTGCGGTGCCCGGTGAGACCGCAGTCACTGTGGAAGGACGGATTGTCCGGATTGCCGATATCATGGCCTACCTGAACCATGATCTGGACGATGCCCTCCGGGGCAAGGTGGTCACCGTGGATGAAGTACCCGACATCTGTCTGAAAAAACTGGGAAAAACCCATTCCGTCCGGGCCAGCACCATGATCGAGAATCTGGTGAGTCACAGCGGCCCGGAAAACGGCCGGTTCATCCTGGAACTTGGACAGGATATTTTCAACGCCATGACCATTTTAAGAAAATTCCTCTATGAGAAAGTCTACCGGTCTCCCGGGGTGCACAATGAATTTGTCAAAGCCAAAAAAATCATTGAAGGGTTGTACCGGCACTTTATTGCACATCCGGACCACTTGCAGCTGGAGCTTGAAAAAATGGAAATGGCACCCTGGGATGCTGAAAACAACAGTCTGAAACGATCGGTATGCGATGTGATTGCCAGCATGACGGACCGGTATGCCCTGGAGGTCTATTCCAAGCTGTTTTTACCCAATCCTCTGGTATAGTCTTTACACCCATCATGATACCACATGATTTTTCTTCTCTGATACAGCTGTACGAAAACATGGACCGGTCCTATGACCGGGTGGCGGACCTGTATAATTTCCACTGTGACGGGTGCAAAGACAATTGCTGCACCTCTTTGTTTTTCCATCATACGTTTATTGAAAAAGCGTTTCTGATTCAGGGTTTCTTGCAGATGACGCCAGCGTGCAGAAAAAAGATTCAAGACAAAGCCGCCGACTATGTCAGACAGACTTTTGCCCGCGATAAGGCCGGCCGGTCCCTGAAGCTGATGTGTCCGCTCAACCACCGGGGCCGCTGCACACTGTATGCCTACAGACCCATGATCTGCCGGCTCCATGGATTGCCCCATGAGCTGCACCCCCCCGGCCGCCAGGTGATCCGGGGGCCGGGATGCGATGCCGGGCAGTTTGACACCCGGTCCTATATTCCGTTTGACAGAACCCCGTTTTATACCGAAATGGCAGCACTGGAACAACAATTCAAAACGCTGCGGCACCGGACCGGCCGCATCCGGCTGACCATTGCCCAGATGCTGCTGGATCCCGAAACCTGAAAACCACACCCGCATTAAAATTTATCTTGACACGATACCGGGGGATACGCATTTCACTCCTGCCGATAAAAGTTACAGCACTCCCCGGGGCATGGGCGGCACAGGGTCACCGCCCAGCACGAATCCGCCGTCCAGACGGAGCACGCTGCCCGTCAGATACGGGGCGTCCTGAATCATAAACAGACAGGCCTTGACCACATCCTCGATGGTGCCGGTCCGCCCGGCAAGGGTATGATCCACCAGTGCTTTTTTTTCCGCTGAAGTGAGCACCTGTTCCCATCCCCTTGTCCCCTGTGCATGGCGGGTCTCGAACACCCCCAGCATCAATTCGTTCACCCGGACATTGGGGGCGCCCATGCGGGCCCAGGTTTCCGTGAGAATTTGAACCCCTTTGTTGGCTGCCGCATATCCGTCATTGAACACCAGGGCCGCCGGTCCGGACCGGCCGGTGACGGCGGCCACGGAGGAAAGATTGATCACCACGGCGTCATCAGATGCCTTGAGCAACGGAAACATGGCATCAAACACCCAGCGCTTGGCTTTCAGCGTGGTCTCGATTTCCAGATCCCATTGGTCTTCCACATACGGTCCGTGAACTGCCGGCCACCCACCCCGTTCAATATTGTTGACAAGAATATCCAGTTTGCCGAAACGTTTACGAATAAAATCCGCAATCCGGTCCGCCTGATGGATCTGCCGCAGATCGGCCGTCAATATGTGATATTCGGTACCGGCGGCGGCAAAATCCGCCTCCATCCGGTCAAATGCATCCTCCCAGTCATGCCGGGTCAAAATCAATCTGGCCCCTTTTTCAGCCAGAGCCAGGCCGATCCCTTTTCCGATCCCTTTGACCGCTCCCAGCACCAATGCGATTTTATGGTCTAGATCCATTGTGTTTTCCCGGTGATCTGTTAAAATTCATCCATGTCAATGCCGAACAACTGATACTGCACCCATTTCAACCCTAAATCCAGCAACGCGTCATCGCAGGTGCAGATTTTATCCATGACCGGCCCGGGCACGGCCAGCCCGTCCAGCAGTTTCATATTGAAAATCTGCCGGCGGAATTCATCCAGATTATATAATGAGAGATAAAACAGATTTGACTGATCATCAGACAGCGGACCGGGCATCATACAGTTTTTCAGGCGGATCAGTTCCATAAGCTTATCATTGTTCCGGTTATGCTGCGCCACATCCTGACCTTCCAGCCACTGGCCCACTGTCCGGCTGCCCGGCACGCGGAATCCCTTGCAATGCGCCTCCTGAATAACGGCGTAATATTCACGGATTTCACCGGACTTACGGGACCGGGAAATGGCCCGAGCCAGGGGATAAAGACGGCAGGACGCCGGCCGGTCCGGATAAACCGAACATCCGGTCTCTGTCACAAACGGGCAGGCATACCCGGTGGCCGGACTGAATTTCAATGTCACCACAGGCAGACCGGAGGCCGGTCCAGAATGCCGTTCCGTATATGTCTGTAAAAACACCCGGGATGACAGGTTCAGATGATTTTTGAGCCGCAGCACATCATAGGGCGTCAGCACCTGATTCAAATCCCGGCAGCAGTCGTTAAAGCACACATTGTCGGGTCCACAGGCAAAAATCATCGGTTCATCTAAAAGGATCGGTGTCATATCCTGAGTCATGGTGTCTCCTTGGAATTACAGCGGATGAAATATGATGGTACAATCCCGGACAACCTACCAAAAATTAATATTTTTTACCACCTGATTTATCCGTTCAGACGCGCCAGTGAATAAAGCCGCGCAAGTTTAGCTTGCCCTAACATATAACAGTGTCTGATGAAACCTTAAGTGATTGAAAAATCTGACGCATCTTTTTTTAAAAAATCTTGACAAAAACCACATGCCAGTGCTATTGCCATAGCATTTATTTGATGCCTGCATTTGTTTGACATGTTTCAGAAGATATTTAGAGATGCAGGAGTTTGGAAAATATCAGAACAGGGAGTGTCCCGGGTTCTGAATTTGAGATAAAATATAGTTGCACAACGGTATTGTGCTTTTTTGATTAACTTAACGTATGGAGGTATTCTAAATGCCGACTTTTGTAATTGCAGAAAAATGTGACGGCTGCAAAGGCGGGGATAAAACAGCATGTATGTACATCTGCCCGAATGATCTGATGGTTCTGGATCAAAATGAAATGAAAGCCTACAACCAGGAACCGGATCAGTGCTGGGAATGTTATTCCTGTGTGAAGATCTGCCCGTCCCAGGCCATTGAAGTCAGAGGCTACAATGACTTTGTCCCCATGGGCGCATCGGTTGTTCCCATGCTGGGAACCGAAGATGTCATGTGGACCTGTAAGTTCAGAAATGGTGTGGTAAAACGGTTCAAGTTCCCCATCAGGACGACGCCTGAAGGAGAAGCCAATTCTTATGATGACCTGAAAGGCAAGGATCTGAATTCCGGTCTGCTCTCCACGGAAGAAGCGGACGGACGTGATTTTCCGACCCCCACGGAACTGGCATAGTTTAAACCGTTACCCAAAAACAAATTCTGATACTTATTATTTTGGAGGTATATAATGGCATTACCGAACAAACCGATTGGAGAAACCAAAGCAGTCAGAGACCCGGAAGTTGACAAAAGAGATGTTGACATTCTGATCATCGGCGGTGGTATGGCTGCCTGTGGTACTGCTTTTGAAATCAAGAAATGGGCCGATGAAGGCACCAAGATCCTGCTGTGCGACAAAGCCGCTCTGGAAAGATCCGGCGCCGTTGCCCAGGGGCTTTCCGCCATCAACACCTATATCGGTGAAAACAAGATTGAAGACTATGTGCGCATGGTCAGAAACGACCTGATGGGAATCGTCCGTGAAGACCTGATCTATGACCTTGGACGTCACGTGGATGACTCGGTCCATCTGTTTGAAGAATGGGGCCTGCCGATCTGGAAAAAAACCGAAGACGGAAAGAACATGGACGGCAAGAAAGGCCTGAAGCTCGGGACCCTCAAAACCGGCGCCACCCCGGTCCGGACCGGTAAATGGCAGATCATGATCAACGGTGAATCCTACAAGAGAATCGTTGCTGAAGCCGGTAAGAAAGCGCTGGGTGAAGACAACATCATTGAACGGTGTTTCATTGTCGAGCTGCTCAACGACAAGGAAGATCCCAACCGCGTTGCCGGTGCTGTGGGATTCTCTGTACGTGAGAACAAAGTTTACATCATCAATGCCAAAGCTGTTGTCTGTGCCTGCGGTGGTGCGGTGAACGTTTACCAGCCCCGGTCCGTGGGTGAAGGTAAAGGCCGCGCATGGTATCCGGTATGGAATGCCGGTTCCACCTACACCATGGCTCTGAGAGCCGGTGCGGAACTGTCCATGATGGAAAACCGTTTCACCCCGGCCCGTTTTAAAGACGGTTACGGCCCTGTGGGTGCATGGTTCCTGCTGTTCAAGGCCCAGACAGTCAACGGACTGGGCGAAAACTATGCCGCCTCTGACGAAGCCAAGGCTGAGCTGGAGAAATATGCACCTTACGGCACAGCAGCAGTGACCCCCACCTGTCTGAGAAACCATCTCATGATGAAAGAGTACAAAGAAGGCCGCGGCCCCATCATCATGAAAACTTCCGACGCATTGGCAAAACTGGGTGAAACCATGAGCAAGAAAGAGCTCAAGCACCTGGAGTCCGAAGCATGGGAAGATTTCCTTGACATGTCCGTGGGTCAGGCCGGTCTGTGGTGCGCCACCAACACCGAACCTGAGAAAAAAGACTCTGAAGTCATGCCCACCGAACCGTACCTGCTGGGATCTCACTCCGGCTGCTGCGGCATCTGGTGCTCCGGTCCGGAAGAAGACTGGGTACCGGCGGACTACAAATGGGGCTACAACAGAATGACCACCGTTCGCGGCCTGTTTACCGCCGGTGACGGCGTGGGCTGCTCCGGTCATAAATTCTCCTCCGGTTCCCATGCCGAAGGCCGGATCGTTGCCAAATCCATGGTCCAGTACCTGAAAGCCGAAGGCGACAAGGTCACCGGATTCAAGGAAACCGATCAGGAACTGGTGGA
>CALGAJ010000191.1 GCA_937951975.1 uncultured Desulfotignum sp. | reverse complement strand
TCTGGTTTGCCTTTGCCGCCACCCTGGTGGTGGTCTCCGGCATTGATATCGGGTGCCGGATCATTCCGGACCGCATCAGCCTTCCGGGCATCGCTATTTTCGGGTTTCTGGCCTGGGCTGTTCTGGACCGGCCGCCGGCCGGCATTGTCTGGGGCATTGTTGCGGGCGGAGGCATTCTTTACGCCGTGGCTTTGATTTATTTTCTGCTCCGTAAAGCCGAAGGCATGGGCGGCGGTGACATCAAACTGCTGGCCATGATCGGTGCCATCACCGGAGTGAAAGGGGTGTTGTTCACTTTGTTTGCCGGGTCCATTCTGGGTACCGGGGTGGGAATGGCGGAAATGATCCGGAACAGGCGGGCGGACAGACAGATGCAGATCCCTTTTGGCCCGTATCTGTCTGCCGGAGCGCTGATCTATATATTTTTCGGCGATTTTGTCTTAAACTGGTATTTTTTCTGGGCCGTTTCGTGATTTTTGGCTGTAACACCCCTTCAAATAAGGTTTTTTTTAAAAAAATAGCAATAAATACTTGACACACCCGGCACAACGACGTAACGTACCGCTGAAGCTGATTCAAATGAGTACAACCCTCAGGCAACGCGGTTTTGGACATTTTAAAACAAATTTGTCCTTCCAAAACAACAAAAAGGAGTGAACAAGATGAACAAAGGCGATTTAATCAACAAGGTTTCTGAAGTACTGGAGAGCAAAAAAGATGCCCAGAAGGCCGTTGACTGTATGGTTCAGGCAGTCACAGATGCGCTTGCCAGCAATGATTCCGTGACCCTGGTCGGATTCGGCACCTTTAAGACGGCAGAAAGAAAAGCCAGAAAAGGCAGAAATCCCCAGACCGGAAAAGAGATCAACATCCCGGCGAGAAATGTTCCCAAATTCATCCCTGGAAAAGCTTTGAAAGAGGCGGTAAAGTAACACGCCTTTCACCAGCTTCATCTCCTCCGGGCTGTGTCCCGCTTCCGGGGCGTTACTGCCGGATACCGTCCGGAGGGGCTTTTCTTTTTAAATTCATTGTTTCCATTCTCGAAGATATGCGTCAATTTCCTGCAATGCCCGGTGTTGACGCAGGGTCATGGTTTCCTGTTCCGTCTTGAGTGTTGCCAGGCTTTCAACAGCATGCGGCAGTGTGACCTTTTCTTCTCCGCGAAATCCCAAAATTTTCCCGCCGGATGACAGTTTTTCAAGGTGGGCCTTGAATTCCGGTGTCGCCGGCAGCTGATAATTTCGCGACAGAATCCGGGCCGCCAGAGTTTTGACCCGGGGCGTGCGCAATGACGCCACCACCTTGGACAGGGTGCTGAGGTCCGCGTTTTCAAACGGGGCTGCCGCATGAAAACGGGCGATATCTTTTTTCTCCGATACGGTAAAGAATCCATCCTGATACAGGGCCGCGTCCGGGTCCATATCCGGAATCTCAGGATAGGCATAAGCGCGATGAATTTGAATGGTATCCAGAAAAACTGAAATATTTTTCCGGAATTCTGCGATCACATCCCCGGCTGTTTTCCGGGCCGTTTCCGTCAACCGGTCTGTGAACCGTTCCAGAGCGGGAAGCACCAGCCACTGATCCGCCGGTTTTTTCCGGACAGGAAACCAGTTGAATTGACCGGTATCCGGATCGATGTCCTTGCACTCGGGCCGGTCCAGGCGGACCCACAGCTGCTGATTGGGATACGGGATGGCACCGCCGATATGCAGCACCGGCGCAAGATATCCGGCATCCGGACCG
The DNA here is from genome assembly GCA_937951975.1 of uncultured Desulfotignum sp. Lineage (GTDB taxonomy): Bacteria > Desulfobacterota > Desulfobacteria > Desulfobacterales > Desulfobacteraceae > Desulfotignum. The sequence continues at coordinate 1,145 of CALGAJ010000191.1, read as the reverse complement.
AACGAGGATGACACCATCAAGGCATTGCGAAAAAACCGGTCCTGGATCCGGCAGGTTTCAGGTATGGTTTCCACCCGTTTCAGATCGGTCTGCTTGTCAAAAAACCCCAAGGCATACGCCCACATGTCGGACTGAAGGGCAAAGCGTTTGCACAGGGCCACCAGGGCTTCGACATCTGCCAGGGCATCATGGGCCGGACCGGACGTTTCAAACTGATTCTTTCCGGCGATATGTTCCAGTTTGAGTGTGGGCCGTCCGTTGTCCAGACAGGGCCATTGAATCGCGGACTCAGTGGAAAACCGTTTATATAATGCGGCAACCGGGAGGATATCCGCCCGAAAGCAGCCATTGGCATACTGATGGGTATAGGGTTCCAGCAGATTCCTGTAGAAAAGAAACCGCAGAAATTCATCATCAAAGCCTAAGGAATTATACCCCAGGCTGAGCGTGTCCGGGGTATTGAACAGGTCATGAAGGGTGCGGGCGGCCTGATACTCGCATTGTCCGTGTGCCAGATCTTCAAATGACAGACAATGGGTGATAAAGGCACCGGGTGACGGAATGATGTCTTTGCGAAGCCGGAGGGTCAGGCAGGTTCGATCAATTTCCCGAAGCCGGGAATCCGTGCGGATCCCGGCAAAGGACAAGACCTGGTCAAACGCCGGGTCAAGACCCGACGTCTCCAGGTCGTAAAACAGAAAAATCTTATCTTTTGGAAAACTGGAAACTGGCTCTGGCCCCTTTTTGACCGTATTTTTTACGCTCTTTCTGACGGGAATCCCGGGTCAGAAATCCCGCATTCTTGAGCACGCCTCTCAGTTCCGGATCCACCTGCACCAGGGCCTTGGACAATCCCTGACGGACCGCACCGGCCTGACCGGTCTGACCACCGCCCATCACGCGGATGCGGACATCAAATGCATCATTCATCTGAGTCAGAGAAAGGGGAGCTGCCAGAGCATCCCGATTGACTCCGATGTCAAAATAATCTTCCAGGTCCCGGTCATTCACAATCATTTTACCGGTACCCGGTACCAGCCAGATCTTTGCCACGGATTTTTTCCGTTTTCCTGTCGCGTAAAACACGTTTCCACTTTCCATTGATCTTATCGCGTCCTTTATTCTTTAATTTCAACGGGTTCAGG
>CALGAJ010000190.1 GCA_937951975.1 uncultured Desulfotignum sp. | reverse complement strand
TGGCAGGAAAAAGGAGAAAAAGACATGGCCCAAAGAATCCAGGAGCGCCTGGCCGATATCCTGGACAACCACAAGGTCCCTGCCATCGATGACAAAGTGATGGCACGGGTCAGAGACATCCGGGATGCAGGGGTCAAGGAGCTGACACAGGCCTAGCCGCGTCACCGTTTCTTTGTTCTTAAGCTGTCTCAAAAAAATCGCCGGAAACAGGATACGAGCGAAACACCAGGGTTGTGCCCGGATTAACAGGCCAACAACTGATTGAAATATAGACACTTTTTAAATGTAAACAAATAATACAGATAACAATGAGGACACCTGTTATGACCCAGAAAACAGATGCCATCATCATCGGATGCGGCATCATCGGCAACTGTATCGCATTTGAACTGGCCAAAAAAGGCTATCGCACACTGAGCATCGACAAAATGGGAGATTCCGGCGCCGGATCCACTTCAGGTTCCTGTGCCATTGTCCGGGCCCATTACTCCACCCTGGAAGGCGTGGCGTTTGCCTGGGAAGGGTTCAAGATCTGGCAGAACTGGGAGGACTACTGTGAAGTGAAAGACCCCTGGGGCATGGCCCGGTACAACCAGTGCGGATCCATCATGATCAAATCCCGGGACCGGAACTGGAAAAAAATTGCCGCCCACTGGGATACGGTGGGGGTTCCTTATGAAAACTGGGATGCACAGACATTATCTGAACGCATGCCCATCCTGAGCAACCGGGAATTCTGGCCCCCGACCCGGCCGGAAGAGGATGCGGATTTTTTCAGTGAAAGAACCACCCTGCTGGAAGGGGCACTGTTCTGCCCGGAGGCCGGCTACATGTCCGACCCGAAACTGTCCGCCCATAACGTCCAGGTGGCGGCGGAATCCAAAGGGGCCCGGTTCCTGTTCAATACCGAGATTGTCAAAATCCTGACAGACAACCACCGGGTGACCGGGGTGGAGCTCAAAGACGGGCGGCGGTTTGAGGCCGGTATCGTGATCAACGTGGCCGGTCCCCATTCCAGCCGCATCAACCAGATGGCCGGTGTGGCGGAAAAAAACAACATCCAGACCCGGCCGGAACGGCATGAGGTGTCTTTTTTGCCCGCCCCGGCAGGCTTTGATTTTGAATCCAGGGGCGCCCAGATTTCCGACGGCGAAAACGGCATCTACCTGCGCCCGGAAGTGGGCAATTCCATTCTGGTGGGCAGTGAAGACCCCCGGTGCGATGCCCACCAGTGGGTCGAGGACCCGGACGACTTCAACCGGAACACCACGGACGATCAGTGGCGGGCACAGGTATACCGTGCGGCACGGCGGATGCCGGAGCTGGGGATTCCCAACACCCGGAAAGGCTTTGCCGAACTCTACGATGTGTCCAGCGACTGGCTCCCCATTTACGACAAGAGCGACCTCAAGGGATTTTACATGGCCATCGGGTCTTCAGGCAACCAGTACAAGAATGCCCCGGTGGCCGGGATGATGATGGCGGAACTGATCGAATACACCGAAAAAAAAGGGCAGGACCACGACCTGCACCCGTTGCAGTTCCTGCTGCCCAGAACCGGCGTCACCCTGGATATGCGTGCCTTTTCCAGGAACCGGGAACTCAACCCGGACAGCACCTATTCGGTGATCGGGTAATACGCCCATGCATCTGCCGTTACCGGCGAAGGGAGGATTCATAACGATGGACACGATTCGGCAAAAAAATCCGGACGACAAACCGGATCAGAAGGTAGAACAGATCCGTGACCTGGCCTTCCGCATCCTGGAAGAGATCGGGATCAGAATCCTGTCTGAAAAATATCTGGACATCCTTTCAGACAGGGGGGCGGATATCCGGGAGCGCCGGATCTGTTTTTCAAGGGCCCGGATCAGGGAACTCCTGGCTTCCGCCCCCCGGTCATTCACCCTTCATGCCCCCAATCCCGAACACACCGTTTCCATCGGCACCGGAGAATCCAAACTGGCGGCCGGGTACGGCTGCTCTTCCATCATCCATGCCAGGGGGCACAAGCGCAATGCGGTCCTGGCCGATCACGTGGAGCTGGTCAAGCTGATCCACCAGTCCGGTTTTTTCAGCATCAACGGCGGGATACTGGCCCAGCCCTCAGACGTGCCGGCGGACAAAAGCCACCTTGCCATGCATTATACCACGCTGGTCCATTCGGACAAATGCATCATGGGCATGCCGGGCACCGCGCAGGCCATGGAGGATATCATGCACCTGTCCGCCCTTCGGCTGGGGGGAGAGGCCCGGTTAAAACAAGCCCCGGCCGTTGTCACCATGGTGAGTCCGGTCAGCCCGCTGCAGGTGGATGAGATGCTGCTCAACTCCATTGAAACCGCGGCCCGGTATCGCCAGCCCGTGATGGCATCCCCGGGCATTGCCGCCGGTACCACCGGCCCGATTGACCTGGCCTCCAATGTGGCCGTGGCAACGGCCGAATCCCTGGCCACCATCCTGATGACCCAGATGTTTCATCCGGGAACCCCCGTGATCTTCGGCATTCAATGCTATGGGGCGGACATGACCACCGGAAACATCTCCATCGGATCTCCGGCCTATGCGCTCCAGGCCAGGTATTGTGCGGCTTTGGGAAAACATCTCGACCTGCCCACCCGGGCCGGGGGCGCCACCACGGATGCCAGGTCCCTGTCCGCCCAGGCCGGTTATGAAAGCATGCTGTCCATGTTCACGGCCATGCAGAACCAGGTGAGCCTGATCGTTCACAGTGCAGGCATCCTGGACAGCTTTGCCGGCATCAGTTTCGAGAAACTGGTCATGGACCTTGAGATCATCCGGATGGCCCGCTTCTACCTGGATGACATGGATGTTTCCAGTGACACGCTGAATTTCGACCTGATCCGGGAAATCGGCCCCGGCGGACTGTTCCTGACCGCCATGGACACCCTGAAAAAATGCCGGACCCACGCCTGGACCCCGGCCGTGTCATCCAGGGGCCCCCTGAACGGCCTGTCCTTTGATGACAAACTGCTGCAGAACATTGAAGATGCCCGGCAAAAAATGCTCGCTGCCTATGAACCGCCGGAAATCGATCCGGCTGTTCTGGAACCGATGAACCGGTACATGGTGGAAAAGGGACTGGCCCCGGACACCCTGCCCCGGTTTGCACCTGAAACCCCTGTTTCAACCCCAACCACTAATGAATGGAGGAACTCATGAAAAAATCGTTACTGCCCCTGCTCACCCTTTTGCTGGTCATCATGTTTACATCCGGCAATGTCCTGGCGGCCCAGCGATGGCGGATCGCCGGAATAGCGCCGGTGGACCATGCCAGCACCAGAATTCTCAAGGCCGCCGCCGATGAGATCAACGAAAAGACGAACAACAAGTTCAAACTCAAGGTCTACCCGGCCAGCCAGCTGGGAGACTACACCCTGGTGCTCAACGAAGTGGCCCAGGGAGCCATTGAACTGGCGGACATTTCGATCACCCCCCAGCTGGACAAACGGCTGGGGATCGTTTACATGCCCGGTCTGGCTCCCACGTATGACGATATCGACCGGGTCTATGCCAAAGGGTCTCATTTTTACGACCTCTATGAAACCATTCTGGCGGAACACAATGTCAAGCTCCTGGGGCTGGATGTCCAGGGATTTGCCGGGGTGGGCATGGTCAAAGAGCCCAAGAGCCCTAAAGATATCGATGTATCCAAAGACGCCATGATCCGGGTGCCCCCCATTGAAACCTGGAAAATCGTGGCCGAAGCCCTGAACTACAAAACCGTGACCATCCAGTGGGGAGACCTGTATCCGGCCATGCAGACCGGAGTCTGCGACGGCTGGATAGCCGGCACCCCGTCCTGGAACTACATTGCGTTCAAAGACCTGCTCAACTATTACATCCCTTATAACACCACCGTGGATTCCACGGCCTACATCATGAGCATGGACAAATGGAACGAGCTGACCCCTGAAGAACAGGAGATCTTCCAGACCGCGTTCACCCATGCCGCTGCGGCCAGCCGTGAAAATGCCAGAAATGAAGATGCCGGGTATATCGAAAAAATGGAAGAGGGGGGCATCGAGATCATCCGGCTGACAGACGAAGACACCCGGCTGATCGCCCGGAAAGTCAAGGAAAAAGTATGGCCCGACCTGACCCGGATGCTGGGACAGGAGGTCATGGACAAACTGGATAAAGATCTCCAGTAACCGGATTTTTCAACCTTGAATGGACAACGGCACGGGAATGAGGGTGTGTGAACACTGAGTGAGCATGTCTTCTGAACCGTGCCCGCCTGAGGAGGACCGATGACCCCTGTGGAGGACCATACCCAATCCATTATCCGCGGCTATCACACCTTTCTGGACACCCATGTTTTCTGGCAGAAATTCAGAAAATTCCATGTGGTTTTCCTGGTGCTCTCTTCGGTGTTGATTGCTGCGGCCATCTGCATAGCGGCGGCAATGCGTTATTTTTTCAAACTGGATTTTTTCGGGATGGAAGAATACGTTCTGCTGGCGGCCAGTGTGCTGTACTTTATCGGTGCGGCCCAGGGCAGTTTTGAACGCTCCCACATCTCTGCCGATTTCATGGAAAACCTGGCCGCCAGAAAAGGCGGGCTCGGTAAACTGCTGGCGGTCCAGAAGACGGTCGAACTGGTCATGAGCTATGTGTTTGTCTACTGGGGGTTCCTGATGATCCGGTGGAGCATCGATGCCTGGCCGGTCACCCCGGTATGGCGGATTCCCTTTGTGGTACCCCAGTCCA
>CALGAJ010000189.1 GCA_937951975.1 uncultured Desulfotignum sp. | reverse complement strand
CGAACAGGAGATCCGCCACCTTTTTACCGGTATCCGTGTCCAGGTTGCCCGTGGGCTCGTCCGCCAGAATCAGGGCCGGTTCCACAATCAGGGCCCGGGCGATGGCCACCCGCTGGCATTCCCCGCCGGACAGCTGACCCGGCAGGTGACCGGCCCGGTGGGTGAGGCCCACCTGTTCCAGCAGGGCCTGGGTCCGCTCCCGGATCCGGTCCTGCCGGAGAATTTCCAGGGGCAGGGCGACGTTTTCCGCCGCCGTCAGGTGGGGCATGAGGTGAAAGGACTGAAAAATCATGCTGATGCTGGCGGCCCGGTACCGGGTCAAGGCGGCCTCATTCAGGGTGCAGATATTAATGCCGTTCACCCGGATTTCGCCGGCATCCGGGGTGTCCAGACCGGCGATCAGCGACAGCAGCGTGGTTTTGCCGCTGCCGGAATGGCCGGTGACGGCCAAAGTGGTACCGGCTGCCACAAAAAATTCCACCTGGTTGAGCACCATGACCCGGCCGGCATCCGGCAGATGAAAGGATTTGTTCACCCCTGACAGTTCCAGCATCACAGACACTCCAGGATATACGGCACTACGGTGCGGGCGATCTCCCGGTGGCCTTCGGCATTGGGGTGAACCCCGTCCGCCTGGTTCATGTTCCTCACCCCGCCCACGTTTTCCAGCAGTAACGGAATCAGGGTGATCCCGTATTTTCCGGCCAGGTCCCGGAAGGTTTGTGAAAACCGCCGGGTATAGTCCGGCCCGTAATTGGGCGGAATCTCCATCCCGGCCAGGATGACGCACAGGTGGTTTTCCAGGGCCAGGGCAATGGTTTCATCCAGGTTTTCGGCCATGTGGTCCAGGGACAGTCCCCGCAGGCCGTCGTTGGCTCCCAGGGCCAGGACCAGCACATGGGGGGCCGCCTTCAGGTGCCATTTCAGCCGGGAGGCGGCCCCGGCCGAGGTGGCCCCGCTGATGCCGCCGTTGATGATTGTCAAGTCAGGCCGTCCCTGCTGTCTGAGCAGGTCTCCCACCAATGCGGGATAGGCCTGGTTTTTTTCAACGCCCAGGCCGGCGGTCAGGGAATCCCCGAGAAAGAGGATCCGGATGTCGTCAGCCCGGACTTCGGCCCGGACATAAACCAGTCCCAGTGCCAGCCACAGGCAGATCCCTGCCGCCACCCCGTATATCCATTTACTGTATTTCCGATGTCTGCTGTAAACCCATTGGATATGCGTCATTGAAATTCGCTCCGTCATCATCATTCATAGATATGCCATTAAAATGCGCAACAAAACACCGGGTGTCAAATAAAATACGGAAATCCTGTCTGGAATTTGTGGAAAGACCGGGGCAGGTTGGTATCAGGCCGCCCCAGGCAGGTACCTTGCTGCCGGCCTGGGGCTCCGCTGTGCAAAAATACCCAAGGCCTGATACTCAGTCCATGTCGGTTCTTGTTTTCACATCAAACCTGTGTTACCAGTAAACTGTTCCATAATACTGACAAATATTGCTGGAGGCCGGTTATGCCGGAAAAAGATGTCCGCTGGATACAGCGGTTCCGCAATTATGTAAAAGCACTTGGACAACTGTCCAGATTCATCGAAAAAAAAGAATTGAATGAACTGGAAAAACAGGGCTTGATCCAGGCGTTTGAATATACCTATGAACTGGCCTGGAACACCATCAAGGATTATTTCGAACATCAGGGTGAAACGGGCATTCACGGCAGCCGGGATGCGTTTCGCCTGGCTTTTCGGCGCGGCCTGGTTGAAAACGGCCAGGCATGGATGGACATGATCAAAAGCCGCACCCTGACCACGCACACCTATAACCAGGAAGTGGCCGACGCCATTGCGGATGCGGTTTTCAATATATACTATACTGAATTCGTCCGGCTTGAAAAGACCTTAAAGGCCCTGAAGAAAGAGGATAAATGATGCCGCGGTTCGGACTCAACCATGCAGATCTGGATCAGATCCGGAAGGTGTTTTCCAGGTATCCCCAGGTTGAAAAAGCGATCCTGTATGGGTCCCGGGCCATGGGAATCCACAAAACCGGATCCGATATCGATTTAACCCTCTGCGGTACAGATGGCCTGACGCTGGATATCCTCTACCGCATCATGGAGGATCTTGACAATCTGCTTTTGCCCTACACCTTTGATCTGTCCATTTTCAACCATATCAATGATCCGGACGTAATTTCCCATATCAGGCGTGTGGGCTGCACATTTTATGAAAAATGACGAATGATCGGGCATATAACGAGCTGAATAAAAAATATGAGGAACTGCTGGAAGAAAACAGACAGCTCAGAGAAAAAATTAGAGTGCTTGAAGCAGCGTCAGAACAAGGTGTTGTTTCAAATTATTCTTCCGACAACAATTTTTCATCATACGTTCCTGCGGATGCCTTATCCTCAGAAACACAAATTAAAAACCACATCGCGAAAAACACCTCGAAATCTAAAGAGGTCATCAATAAATATTCAGCCGCGTCAAAAAAAATTCAATTCTTCATGTCATTGTTCAAAGGTCGCAATGATGTTTATGCCAAACGGTGGGAAAATAAAAAAGGCGGATCCGGATACAGTCCTGTCTGTGCGAATGAATGGAAGACAGGTTTATGTTTCAAACCGAAAGTCAAATGTTTCAAGTGCCAGAACAAATCATACTCACCATTGAATGAGGCTGTCATCGAGAAACACCTTACGGGAAACAAAATCGTAGGTATTTACCCAATGAATCCGGATGAAACCTGTTATTTTCTTGCCATGGACTTTGACAAGGAAGGATGGCAAAAAGATATTACCGCAGTAAAGAATGTCTGCCAGACGTTCCAGATTCCGGTGGCAGTGGAACGATCCAGATCAGGAAATGGCGGCCATGTCTGGTTTTTCTTTGAAGATGCAATTTCTGCTTCCACCGCAAGGAAATTCGGGATGTCGCTGCTGACAAAAGCAATGGAAAACCGGCATGAACTGCCGTTTGCATCCTATGACAGACTGTTTCCCAATCAGGATACCATGCCGGAAGGCGGGTTGGGGAACCTCATTGCCCTGCCGCTTCAAAAATCGGCACGTAACCAAGAAAATACCGTTTTTGTTGATGACGGATTTCAGCATCTTCAAGATCAGTGGATGTTTCTATCGGGTCTTCAACGATTGTCTGAACAGGATCTGCAGGATCTGACAGGAAAAATCGGGAAGGGCCATGAAATGGGACTGCTCAAAACTGAAACATCAGATGGTGATACACCTTACGGCAAGCCATGGATAAAAAAACCGCCCCTTATAGATAAAGCAGATTTTCCAAAATCGGTTGAATTGGTCAAAGCGGAGATGCTTTTTATCAACAAAAAAGGATTCAGTCAGAAAGCATTGAATCGTCTCAAACGATTGGCAGCCTTTAAAAACCCTGAATTTTTTAAAAAACAAGCCATGCGGATGCCAACGTTCAACATTCCTTCAGTCATCTCCTGCTCGGAAGACGTTGATGGGTATCTCGCACTCCCCCGGGGATGTGAGTCGGATATCATTGACTTGCTCAACGAGCATAACGTCACACCGGCATTGATTGAAAAATACCATTCCGGAAAACCGATCAATGTGGAATTCAACGGCATGTTACGGCCGGAACAGCAGGATGCTGTCAGTCACCTGATATGTCATGATACGGGGGTGCTCTGTGCCACAACCGCATTTGGAAAAACCGTTGTCGGTGCCAATCTGATTGCCCGAAAAAAGGTAAACACCCTCATTCTGGTTCACCGTCAGCAGTTAATGCTTCAGTGGAAAGAACGGCTATCCCAGTTCCTGCTGATTCATGAAACACTTCCTGAACCGGAAAAAAAGCGCGGCAGAAAAAAACAGGTCAGCTTGATCGGCCAGCTGGGAGGTGGCAAAAACCATCTTTCATCAATTGTGGACATTGCCATCATGCAATCCATCAACAACAACGGAGAGGTCAAAGACTGCATCAAAAATTACGGCATGGTTATCGTTGATGAATGCCACCATGTGTCTGCCGTGAGCTTTGAACAGATATTGAAAAAAACACCGGCCAGACATGTGTATGGTTTGACGGCAACACCATTCAGGCGGGATGGACATCATCCCATCATTTTTTTTCATTGCGGACCGATACGCTACCACGTGGATGCAAAAAAACAGGCGGAAACAAGACCGTTCGCACATTATCTTATCCCGCGATTCACCAGTTTCAAAGCGTTGTTGGATGAAGATGGCAGCCCCTTGAAAATTCAGGATATCTATTCACAGATCATTGAAGATGACATCCGAAACCAGGCAATCATCAGCGATGTTGTCGAATGCCATAAAAATAAACGGAACAGTCTGGTCATTACCGGACGAATCGCCCATGCAAAACTATTGACAAAAAACCTGACCCGCCATATCCCGGATGTCATTCTTCTCACCGGCGGCATGGGAACCAAAAAAACTGCGGCTGTTCTGGAAACAATCAAAAAACTGCCTGGCAACCGCCATTTTGTCCTTGTGGCAACAGGCAGCTATATCGGAGAAGGGTTTGACGAAGCCAGGCTGGATACGCTTTTTCTGGCCATGCCTGTTTCCTGGAAAGGCACCCTGCAACAATATGCGGGCCGGCTCCACCGGCTGTATGACGGCAAAAAAGAGGTCCAGATATATGATTATGTGGACATTCATGTCAAAATGCTTGAAACCATGTATGGTAAACGATTGAAAGGATATGCCGCCATCGGTTATATGGCAAAAGCGGATAATCTGGCTGGCTCACCCACTGAAATCATCTTCAACAAACAAAACTTCTTTCCGGTTTATGCAAATGACATCAAAACCTCGCGGGAAACAATTTTGATTGCCAGCCCGTTTATGACCAAAAAGCGTGTGTTGCAGATGATGGATGATTTCAAAGAAAGAATTGACAATCATGTCAAGGTGTCCATATTGACACGGCCATCAGAAGACTTCCATGAAGACAAAAGAGACGGTCTGAATGAGATTTTGTCATTGTTACAGAATGCGGGTGTCACTGTCCTGTTAAAACCTGGGATCCACCAGAAATTTGCCATCATTGACAGTAAAATTGTCTGGTTCGGCAGTATCAACCTGTTGAGTTTTGGATATTCCGAAGAAAGTATTATGCGCCTTGTCAGCAACAATATCGCCTTTGAACTGTCAAACACCATTGATCAAAAAGGAGAAAGATAAACCCATGCTTTACAGAAACATGCCAAAGGTTAAAGAAGCCCTGTCCCTCCTGGGATTCGGGTGCATGCGCCTGCCGGTCCAGGAAAACGGAACAATCGACCGGCCCCGGGCCGTGGCCCAGATCCGCCATGCCATTGACAACGGGGTCAATTACCTGGATACGGCCTGGCCGTACCACGGCGGTGACAGTGAACGCCTGGTGGGAGAAGCCCTGAAGGACGGATACCGGAACAAGGTGTTCGTTGCCACCAAGCTGCCCTCATGGATGGTGAAACATCGGGACCACATGGATGAATTTCTGGACCGGCAGTGCCAAAAACTGGGGATCGATCCTATTGATTTCTATCTGATCCACAACCTGGCCGGTCCCATGTGGGAACGGCTCAAAGGCCTGGACGTGCTGGATTTCATTGATCAGGCCAGACAAAGCGGCCGGATCCGGTACGCCGGATTTTCATTCCACGGCCGGATTGATGATTTCAAGACCATTGTGGATGATTATGACTGGGATTTCTGCCAGATCCAGTACAATTATCTGGATGAATATCACCAGGCCGGCACCGAAGGGCTGAAATACGCCGCCGGAAAAGGCCTGGGCGTGATCGTGATGGAGCCGTTGCGGGGCGGGAACCTGGGCGTTCCCCAGCCGCCGCCGGAAGTGGGGCGGATCTGGGAGAGTGCCCCGGTATCCCGGACCCCGGTGGAATGGGCACTGCGGTGGGTCTGGGACCATTCGGAAGTCACGGTGGTGCTGTCCGGTATGAATGAAGAAGCCCATGTGCAGGAAAACCTGAACATCGCAGCAGCCGCACATCCCAACTCCCTGACCCCTGAGGAAAAAGACCTGGTAACCCGGGCGGCCGATACCTACCGGCGCCTGATGGCCGTGAACTGCACGGGATGCGAATACTGCAAACCCTGCCCGGAAGGGGTGAACATTTCCGGGGCCTTCGAGATCCTGAACAAACTGCACCTGTTCAAAAATGAACCCGAAGCCCGGTTCATGTATGCCGTCCGGTGCGGGGACATCTTCAGCGGCGGCCAGATGGGATATGCCTCCCAGTGCATCCAGTGCGGGGAATGCCTGGACAGGTGCCCCCAGGGGATTGCCATTCCGGACATGCTCGAACAGGTGGTGGCGGACCTGGAGGATGACAAAACCCTGGAACGCCTGGCCATGGGTAAGAAAATGCTGAATATGTGATACCGAATCCGGCAGTCCCTCCATTTGTGTAATTTTTAGTTATTAATAGTAATCAATATTTTATATCCGCCTATTATTGATTAAAAATTACAACAAATCATTGACAACCGCGACAAAAACCCATTACAAAACATGCTGGTTTAATGAACAGGGGTGCATCAACCTGTATCGTCAGGCTGGGCATCAGGGTCGTGGTAACAATTTTTTTGCAGTTGAACGGAGAAAAAAATGAAAAAAATTCAGTACATCCTGGCGGTGTTATGTGTTTTTTCAGCGATGTCGATCCTGCCGGCCTTTTCCCAGGAACCGGCAGGCTCGGGGGAGGTGTTTGATCTGGGCGATGTGCTCATCATGGAAAAAGGCGATGAGGTCAACACCATCACCAGCATCGATACTCTGTCCAGCTATGACATCGAAATGCAGGGAAGCCAGAACGTGGCGGAAGCCCTGGAACTGATCCCGGGCATGGATGTCCAGACCGGTGGAAAAGGAGATTCCTATGTAACGCTTCGGGGATTTGATCAGCGGGACATCAAGGTGCTCATCGACGGAGTCCCGGCCACCCAGGCCTATGACGGATCCCTGGACCTGTCCCAGATTCCCGTGGATGCCATTGCCAGAATCAAAGTGATCAAAGGCGCGTCTTCCGTGCTTTACGGCCCCAACACCATGGGCGGGGTCATCAACATCATCACCAAAAAAGGCGGGGAAAAGCCGTTCACCAGCGTGAAAACCTCCTTTGGTGAAAACAATACCCAGAATTACATTTTCAACCACGGGGCCGGCAAAGGCAATTTCAACTACTGGATCACAGCCAGCCATCGGAAATCCGACGGATTCGATTTATCGGACGATTTCGATCCCAACAACCCCCGTACCGGTATCGGCACGGATTTCAATGAAGACGGCGGGGTCCGGGACCTGAGCGACTATGAAAAAACCTCGGTAAGTGCCAAGCTCGGATATGAATGGGATGATTCTTCCAAACTGTATATGACATTGGATTACCATGACAATGAAAGAGGTTGTCCCACGGAATCCTCCAGATACTGGGAATTTACTGAATGGGAACAGTGGCATGTCAGTCTGGCCGGGGAACATGATTTCACCGACATTTTATCCATGCGCGCCCGGCTGTATTACATGAAACATGATGACACCCTGGAAGATGCGAGCTGGGATGCAGCCCATACCACTGATCCAAAATATTACTGGTTCCAGAAGTCTTCCTATGACGACTATTCCATCGGCGGTGAAGTCCAGGGATACCTGGATTTCGGCGATATCAGCCTGGTGAAGATGGGATTCAGCTATATGAAAGCCAATACTATTCAAGCGGATTTCTATGATGCCAACATCAAGGACGTTATAGACGGTGAAGCCTCTGTGGGATGGCAGCCGGAAGAGGAATATGAGGTGGACATCTATTCTTTCGGGCTGGAAGACGATATCCGAATCACCGACAAAATGACCCTGACCGCCGGAGTGAGTTATGATGTCCATGACCCGGTCAAAGCGTTTGATGGCAGCGATTCCATCGACCGGGACAAAACCACTTCCTGGAACCCCCAGGCCGGGGTTTCCTATGATTTTACCGAAGATTTCACCATGTATGCATCCGTGGGAAAAAAGACCCGGTTTCCCCAGATGAGTGAGCTGTACAGCGAGCTGGCCGGGGGCAACAAAGATCTGGATCCCCAGGAAACCATTGCCTATGAAATCGGTGCCACCAAGCGGTTCGGCCATTCTCTGGATATCTCAACCGCCGTGTTTTACAACGATGTAGAAGACCGAATCGTCAGGGAACGAATCGCGGGCCAGAGAGTATACTTGAACAAGGGAGAGACTGATATCAAAGGTTTCGAGACATCTCTAAATTACAAAACTCCCTGGAATCTGGACCTGGGAATTGGATATACCTACCTATCCGCCAAAGACAAAGCAGAGAGCGGAAGTCCTGAAATGGATGCGGAAAATATACCTGAACACAAATTGGTTATGGATGCCAGATATTTCTTTGATTTCGGACTATCCACAGCGGTTCAAGCCATATATACCGGAGATCAGATCGAATATGACGACAATCAAAACGAAGTAAATATCGATGAGTTCTGGGTGGTGAACGCCAGACTGAACCAGGATATCAAGTTATTTGAAAAAATCTCCACAGCCGTGTTCCTGGAAGTCAGAAACCTGTTTGACGAAGATTATGAAGAAGGCAGCGGTCCCTATCCGGGAAGAAGTTACCTGGTGGGGATGCAGTTCAGCTTTTAATTGAAATGACTCTGACAGGGCGGCAGTGATACCGGATAATTCCGGTCCCTGCCGCCCTGTCTGTCTGAAAGCACTGGAACACCATGACCTTCAAAAAACTGCTGTGGCCGGTTGTCTGTGTGGTCTGTCTGATTTTTCTGTTCAGTATCTATACGGCCGGCCAGAAAAAAGAACAGGCACCCGTACAGGGAAACACCCGCACCATCACGGACATGAAAGGCCGGATCTTTGAGGTGGCGGACCCGCTGGAGCGGATTGCCCTCTTAGGCGGCCCCACCGGCCAGATCGCATTCATTCTGGGAGTTGAAGACCAGCTTGTCGCGGTCACCAAAACCCTGAAAATGTCCGAACTGATCAAGACATTTTTTCCTCAAATTGCGGACCTGCCCGGTCCCCGGTCCACCTCCGGCTCCATCAACATCGAGGAGCTGATCAAATCCGATCCGGACATCGCCATTGCCGGCGACATCGACGGCGGGATCGTTCTGGAAAAGACCCGGATCCCCGTAGCATTTCTGGAAGACAGTATGGGGGAGGGGCTGGAAGATATCAAAAAAGAGGTCCGGTTTTACGGGTATGTGTTCAATACCCCGGACCGGGCCGAGCGGTATGTGGCCTATCTGGAGCGGTTC
>CALGAJ010000188.1 GCA_937951975.1 uncultured Desulfotignum sp. | reverse complement strand
CCTGTGTTCGACAGTCATGGGATCATTTTCTCAAGATTTTGTCAAAATCTTCAATAAAATCAGGGCGGATGTCGCTCCTGAGCTCAAAAGTTGTGGGCACACGAATTTAACTTTTATTATTGACAATCATGGAAATACATGCTTTTTTAATGGGCATGTATGTACGCAGCATAAAACGTAAGAACAAGGATGGGTCTGAGGTCGAGTATATTCAGTTGGCCCACAACACCCGGCACCCCGAAAAGGGCTACACCCGGGCCGAGGTCGTGTACTCCTTCGGGCGGCGGGATCAGCTGGATGTGGCTGCTCTCAAGCGTCTCGTATCCAGCCTCAGCCGCTTCATCAGCCCTGAAGATGCCCAGGAACTGGAAGCCCAGGGCACTGGCATCAAATTCATCTCCAGTCTGTCGGCCGGCGGGGCTCTGCTGCTCAAAGGATTGTGGGGACGCATTGGTATTGACCGATGCCTCTCCGAAGCCCTCAAGAACCGTGAGTTCACCACCCCGGTGGGGGATGCGATTTTTGCCATGGTGGCCAATCGAGCTCTCGCACCCGCATCCAAACTGGCGGTGGAAGAGTGGGCTGCCAAGGATGTCCATCTGGATATTGAACAGCCCATCCAGGTGCAGCACTTGTACCGGAGCATGGATTTTCTGCTTGAACATGAAGCGGCCATCCAGGAAAAGGTCTTCTGGGCCACTGCTCACTTGATGAATCTCACCGTGGATCTGATATTTTTTGATACCACCAACACCTACTTTGAAATGGAGGATCCCGGTGATTCGGATCTGCTGGCATATGGCAGGTCCAAACAGAAGAGAGATGACCTGCCTCAGGTCACCATCGGGCTGGCTGTGACCAGGGAAGGCATCCCTGTCCGTTGCTGGGTGCTGCCCGGTAACCAGAACGATGCCAAGTGTGTCGACCAGATCCAGAAAGACATGAACGACTGGAAACTGGGCAATGTGATCTGGGCCATGGACCGGGGTATGACCAGCGAAGAGAACCGGCGTAATCTGCAAAAAGCCGGCGGGCAATATATCCTGGGTGAAAAGCTTCGTGGAGTCACTATAAATGAAGAGGCCCTGAACCGGGGTGGCCGGTTTAAAATCATCAATGAGAATCTGCATATCAAAGAGGTCTTCGTTGGTGAAGGGACAGGCAGACGGCGGTTTGTCATCGCCTATAACCCGGAGCAGGCCGAACATGACAGCCATGTCCGCGAAAAAAATCTGGAACGGATCAAGGTTGAACTCGAAGCCCTGGAAAAGCAATCCGGGAAAACGCATCTCAAAACCAAATATGCGCTTCTGGCCCATAGGTCCATGGGCCGGTACCTCAAAGAGCTGAAATCCGGCAAACTGGCAGTGGATAAGGCCAAAGTCAAAAGTGCGGAAAAGCTGGATGGCAAATATCTGCTGAGCACCAGTGACAAGAGCTTGTCAGCCAAGGATGTCGCCCTGGGGTATAAACAGCTCATGGAGGTTGAGCGGGCCTTCCGGACCCTGAAGACGACTCTGTCCCTCAGACCGGTGTACCACACAAAATCCGACCGCATCCGCGCCCATGTCATGCTCTGCTGGCTTGCTCTGCTCCTGGTCAGGGTGACAGAGCTGGAGACCGGCATGACCTGGCCTAAGGTCCGGGCCGAGCTGGAACGCCTTCATCTGGGAAAATTTTTGCATAAAGATGGACATATACTACAGTACACCGAACCGACTCGTTCACAGCGCAATATCCTGAAAAAATTGAAAATATCTATGCCAAAAAGAGTGAAGTCCTTCACCGGACCCCCTTAAAACCCCCAAATTTTGTGGGCACTACGCCATTTTTTGGGATTGCTGTATCCCTTTATTGACAGGTGCCTTGGAATTTCATGAACCCACGACTGTCGAACACGGGATAACGGAGCAGATAAATTGATAGAATTTCTTATTTTACATAACTACCCTGACTCAATTGTTGAAGCTGTTATAAAGGATGGTATAGATATTTTTGTGACTGACTGGGAGGAGTCTGTCGAGTTCATCGTTGCAGATCCGGATTATGAAGAATATGATTTTGATCTATCCAAAAGGACAGAACTCTATTTAGTTTTGCAGCATACCCCTTCAGAACAGGTTCAAACATTTAAAAATCGAATAATGGCTGCTGATGAATCATTTAAAAAAGCAACCATTGAAACTGACGAACCTCAAAACAAAACCGCATCAGAGAAGAAAGATCAATGGTGGCTGTTTAGGCAGCTAAAATAGCTATCTATGATTCAAAAAATGAAAAACCATGACGAATAAAGAGCTGCACATGGATTGCAAGACACGAGGGCCTTTAGTCCCTGACAATTTTGGAATTTCCAGTGCTTGTTGCAAAACTTTTCATCCCATTGCGCCAAATAAATTTGGCGCTATTCACCTATAAAATCAGGAAGTTGAACATGAGCACACCTGACCGAATCAAAGAATTGATCGAAACGTTTGAGAATAATTTGGAATCGTACAAAAAAGGCAACTACAATGAAACTCAGGTGCGCCGTGAATTCATAGACCCTTTTTTTGAAGAACTGGGATGGGATGTGACCAACAGACAGGGGTATGCTGAAGCCTATAAGGATGTTATCCATGAAGACGCCATCAAAGTCGGCGGCGTTACCAAGGCGCCGGATTACTGCTTCCGTGTGGGCGGCACCCGCAAATTTTTTCTGGAAGCAAAAAAACCGTCGGTCAATATTCAGAGAGACATCCATCCGGCCTACCAGTTACGCCGCTATGGTTGGAGCGCTAAACTGCCCCTGAGTATTTTAACGGATTTCGAAGAACTCGCTGTTTACGACTGCCGGGTGAAGCCGTCGAAGACTGACAAGGTTTCCCACTCCCGCATCTTATACCTCAAATACACGGATTATGAGAACCGGTGGGAAGAGCTTACCGGTATTTTTTCCCGGGAGGCCATCCTGAAAGGCTCTTTTGACAAATATGTGGAATCCAATAAAAAGAAAAAAGGCACCACCGAGGTTGATACCGCGTTTCTCCATGAAATCGAATCCTGGCGGGAACTCCTGGCCCGGAATATCGCCCTGCGCAATCCGAATCTTTCCCAGAGGGAATTGAACTTTGCCGTTCAGCAGACCATCGACCGGATCGTGTTTCTCCGCATCTGCGAGGATCGGGGAATGGAGGATTACGGTGGATTGATGGCCCTGCGCAATGGTGAGAATGTCTATGAACGGCTCTTCCATCTTTTCAATAAAGCGGATGAGAAATACAATTCCGGGCTGTTTCATTTCAAAAAAGAGAAAGGGCGTGAAAATTGTGACAATCTGACACCTTTGCTGCAAATAGACGACAAACCCCTGAAAGAAATTTTCAAGAATCTGTATTACCCGGAAAGCCCCTACGAGTTTTCCGTTCTATCGGCTGATATCCTCGGCCAAGTGTATGAACGCTTTTTAGGCAAGATCATCCGCCTCACCCCCGGTCATCAGGCTAAAATCGAAGAAAAGCCGGAAGTACGCAAAGCGGGCGGTGTTTATTACACGCCCGCCTACATTGTGGACTATATCGTCAAAAACACAGTAGGCAAATTGGTGGAGGGCAAGAGACCCGGCCCCAGAGGGGGTGTAAGCAACTTGAAGATTCTGGATCCGGCCTGTGGTTCAGGTTCGTTTTTGATCGGTTCATATCAGTTTTTGCTGGACTGGCACCGGGATGAATACATCAATGACGGCCCGGAGAAGTGGTCAAAAGGCAAAACGCCCCGCATCTACCAATCCAGGAAAGGGGAATGGCGATTGACCACGGACGAGCGCAAACGGATTCTATTGAACAACATATACGGCGTGGACATCGATCATCAGGCGGTGGAAGTGACAAAGCTGTCCCTCCTGCTCAAGGTGCTGGAAGGGGAGGATGAACAAAGCATCGGCAAGCAGATGCTTTTGTTTCAGGAACGAGTTCTGCCGGACCTTTCGAACAATATCAAATGCGGCAACTCACTGATTGGACCAGACTTTTACGACTCCCAGCAAATGAGCCTGTTTGATGAAGAGGAACTGTTCCGGGTCAACGCCTTTAACTGGCCCACCGAGTTTTCCGATATAATGTCCGATGGTGGATTTGACGCCGTGATCGGTAATCCGCCATATATCATCATTGGCTCCGATAAATTAAATGAACAATCATATTACATTAAAAATTTTGAATTGACCGCATATAAGACCAATACATACATTTTGTTTATCGATAAAGGGTTAAGGCTTTTAGGGAAGCAGGGAGCAATACTTGGTTATATTATTCCTAAGTCTTTGGTTTTTAATACATACTTTAGTGAAATAAGAGCTAAGATTTTATCAAGGTATGTAGTGCCGCAAATAGTAGAGATCAAAGATAAAGTTTTCCAAAATGCCGAAGTTGGCGATTCTTTATTGTTTTTTAGCAAAAAAGCACCCAATCCTGAAAAGAACCAACTTGTTTATTATCGTGTTAAGAACATATTTCCAAAGTTTGAAACAATCGAACAATTCAAAAATACACAGAAAGAGCTTTCAGAGAACGCTGATTCTTTGTTTTATCGATCAAGTTTATTCATCAACGCGCCTGTAAAACATTTAAGTGAGTTCTTGAGTGTTTCTAACGGACTAAATCCAGGCAATGTAAGGCATCTTCTGTTTTCAGAAAAGAAAGAAAATGAAAAGTATAAAAAATTGATTCTGGGGCGCGATATTCAAAAATATAGTTTGAGGTGGTCCGGGACTTGGGTGAATTATGATCCAGATTTGAAGAACAGAATAAAACTATCAGATATAAAATCAAAATCAGGTATGACAGCTCAAAAAAAGGTCGATTTTGCGTTGAGGAACCCCAAAATTTTCATCTCCCCAAAAATTTTAATCCGTAAGACCGCTGATAAGATTATCGCTTGTTTTGATTCCGAAGGCTATTATATCGATTCTTTATCATACAGTTTACAAGCACACCCTCAAACCCGAGAATCTATGTTTTATTTTCTTGGGTTGTTGAATTCGAAACTCATTGGACATCTGCATGATGGTTTATCGATGAATAAAAATAAGGTTTTTGCTAAAGTGTTAGGGACAAACCTCAAAAAGCTCCCCATCCGCCCCATTAACTTTGATGATAAGAATGATATTTCCCGTCATGACCTTATTGTCGGATTGGTGGAAAAGATAATTGGATTGAACCAAAATCTGATTGAATCCAAAATACCCCAGACGACTGAGATGTTGAAGCGACAAATCGAGTCCACTGACAGACAAATCGATCAAATTGTTTATAATTTATATAAGTTAACCGACGATGAAATAAAAATCGTAGAATCAGAAAATTGAAATTCAAAAAACAGCAAACGGAAAAAATTCAGAGGCCCATAAGCTGTAATTATGATGATAAAAAACTTACATGCCATAGAAAAACTCGGCTTTGGAAAATGGTTCCAGGACCATGTCGATCCCGAAAATTTAGCGGATATTAAAA
Organism: uncultured Desulfotignum sp.; assembly: GCA_937951975.1. GTDB lineage: Bacteria > Desulfobacterota > Desulfobacteria > Desulfobacterales > Desulfobacteraceae > Desulfotignum. Next base: position 1,318 of record CALGAJ010000188.1, on the reverse strand, counting down.
TCGCAAGGGTGATTGCGGTGCACAAAGACCGGTATACTGTCACCAGCGGTGCGGAGGAGGTGCCGGCGGAGCTGGTGGGAAAACTGCTGTTCAGTGCCGCGTCTCCCTTGGATTATCCGGCGGTGGGGGACTGGGTCCTGGTCAAATTTTATGATGACAACACCTTTGCCGTCATCCATGAGATCATCCGGAGGAAATCCCTGCTCAAACGGAAGACCCCAGGCAAGAAAATCGAATTTCAACTGATTGCCGCCAATATCGATGCGGCATTCATTGTCCAGTCTCTGGATCACAATTTCAATTTAAAGTGCCTGGAGCAGGTTAAAGACCTCTCGGAGCCAGAACAGTCCGGGGTTAAACCATAAAAAGGTGAATAAGATCCATGAATGAAAACAGCCAGAAAATAGCCTTGTTTATCGATGCGGATAATGCGCCTGCAAGCAAATTTGAAGAAGTCCTCAGTGAAGTGGCAAAATACGGGGTGGTCACGATCAGAAAGGCGTATGGGAATTGGAAAAGCCCCACCCTAAAATCCTGGGAAGATTTATTGAATGAATACGCCATACAGCCGATACAGCAGTACGATCTGACCAAGGGTAAAAATGCGTCAGATATTGCTTTGGTCATCGATGCCATGGATGTCATGTATACCAAAAACATCGATGTGATGTGCTTTGTGTCATCCGACTGTGATTTTACGCCCATGGTGACACGCGCCCTTGCAGAGGGTAAAGTCGTTTTGGGGTTTGGAGAGCGGAAAACCCCTTCCCCCTTTGTTAACGCGTGTTCCAAGTTCTTATACCTTGATGCGGAACCCAAACAGAATGGGTCGGTGCCTGAAAAAAATAAAAATCTGAAATCCGATACAAAACTGCTGAACCTGCTGAGGCAGGCGATCGAAGCGACAGAAGAAGATAACGGCTGGGCCGCGCTGGGGCCGGTGGGATCGCATATATCCAATAAAACCTCCTTTGATACAAGGAATTACGGGTATAAAAACTTAAGCAGCCTGATCAAGGCGATCGATCTGTTTGAGTTGAAAAGAGGCCCGGGAAACTCATACCTGGTGAAAGACAAAAAAAAGAAAAAATCAGGTTGACCCGCCATTCCGGCAGACTTTTTTTTGGGCAGAGCCTGGCTCCCCGGCCTCAATGGTGTTCCGTCTGGCTAATTCCTTAATCCAGTGCTTGCCTCTGAGGTCTCTGCCCCCTCGGAAACATTCCCGGGACACCACTGGCAATCCCGCTGGGGTGTTGTCATGCTTTTTGTATGATTCTGTTAAAACCCGTTATCGGACTACCTGGAGGCACCAAAATGG
>CALGAJ010000187.1 GCA_937951975.1 uncultured Desulfotignum sp. | reverse complement strand
ATATCATTCTTCAATGAAACATTGCGGCATTTTGCTGCTTCGACTCGAAAATGCTGTCAGTTACAAAAAATTGAAAGTGGCATAATTCATCATGGAAAACTATTCTGATCGATTAAAAAATTGTTTTTGCGTTTTCCAAAATGATAAATTCAGAATCAGAAAGATAGCCCAATAAAATTTCCCAATCCATTGACTCAAAAACCACGTTCCAGACACACCCCTGGCCATTTCACCCCTTTATTGGCTGGTGGAGACAAGTCCAGCCAGGAAAAAGATATTGACAAAGCCCGGGCACTGTTGAAAAAAATGGAGGGATAAAAAATGGCATTGGGATGTAAGCTGGCTGTTGCCTGACATCAAAATAATGATTTTATTTTCCGCCTTCAGTAATTTCTTACCATGAACCCCCGGAGCGATTCCTATCCAGGCATCCCCCCCGGGCTGCGCCGCTTTGCTGAAAAAAAGCTGTCCGCAAACGGCTTCTCCTTCCATGCCCCGGCCTTCCGGGGCGACCTGTTCGTCAACCCGGACACCAGCCAGGCCGTGCTCCTGGACCACCGGATCTGCGACACCCAATATCCATTTGCCTATACCCTGTACACCAAAGAGCAGAATGCCCTGATGTACCAGTACCGGGGGGTGTTCCGGTTCATGGCCGATACCCGGGATGACCTGGAGGCCGCGGCCCTCACCCTGGACCGCCTGCTGCACAGCGATTTTTCCGAGGACGACATCCATTCCGCCGGCCGGCACCGCCAGTGGCACGACATCGACCCCACCCTGCCCGAAGCCAGTTTCGAGCAGGCCTTCATCGACTGCTACGGGCGGCAGGCCCTGGAACATGTGATCCGGGAGTTCCCCGTCATCGACATCAACGGCCGCACCCAACATGCCGTGGCCCCCACAGTCCAGAAGGTGTTCAGATCTTGATTCTCAAAAGAAAAAAGCCGAAGGAATGTTGATTGTTTCAGATTTATATGAAAAGATTCGGGCTGGTTTAAATAGAGAGGACATGCTTTTTAAGCAATGGACGACAAAGCGATTTTTTCAAAATTTGAAAACCTGACCGTCTGGAAACGGGGCGGTGAAAGGGCGCCTCACAAACCCCTTCTGGCATTATATGCCCTCAGTTGTGCCATTCATCAGAACAAAAGACTTATGCCATTTTCTGAATTGAATTCCAAACTGATTGAACTGCTGCATGATTTCGGACGTCCCCAAAAATCATACCGGCCGGAATATCCGTTCTGGCGAATGCAAAAAGATGGAATCTGGGAAGTCAAATCCCCTGAACCGGTGGAATGGCAAATGACAACCAGCGGCGATGTAAAAAAATCTCAATTGCTGCGACACCATGCATGCGGTGGTTTTCCTGAAAAAATTTACAAACACCTTAAAGGAGACCCCTCACTTTGCAGCAGCGTGGTTCAAAAACTGCTGGATGACAATTTCCCGCCGTCCATTCATGAAGATATCCTGCAGGCAGTCGGAATCGATCTATCGGAAGGAATAAAAACCATCAAACGGCGTGACCCGAACTTCAGAAACCGTGTTTTGAGAGCGTATGAATACCGGTGTGCCATTTGTGGGTTTGATATCCGCCTAGATCACACACCCATCTGCCTGGAGGCGGCCCATATCAAATGGCACACTGCCGGCGGCCCTGATGAGGAAAAAAATGGCCTTGCCCTGTGTACGCTTCATCACAAGTTATTCGACCGGGGTGCATTTACCTTCTCAGAAGACATGAAAATTCTTGTCTCGGATCGTGCCAACGGGTCTGATGCCTTCAACAAATGGTTGTTGAATTATCACGGCCAGAGGCTCACAGCACCTAACAGAATAATTTATCAACCCAGCATGGCATTTCGGACCTGGCATGTTCGGGAAGTATTCAAGGGTGAAGTTCGGGAATAAAACAAATAACCTCAAAAATGGATTTTCAAATGAATCTGACACCCGCTTTTTTCGTATCTGCACTGGCTGAATACTGGTATGTTTTTGTTATTCTCATCTTCTTAGCATTTCTCAAAACGCCTCTGTTTAAAGGTTTTATGGGTGAAGTGATCATCAATATCACCACCAGCCTATTTTTGGGCAAGAGAAAAATATCACTTGATCAAAAATGTTACCCTTCCCACAGATGACGGCACGACACAGATCGACCACATTATTGTTTCCCAATATGGTATTTTTGTTGTGGAAACAAAAAATATGAAAGGATGGATATTTGGCAGTCAGGACAAAAAAATGTGGACCCAGACCATTTTCAAACACAAAACCCGATTCCAAAACCCTTTGCACCAAAATTACAAACACACCAAAACACTTGAAAAAATATTGAACATTTCACCGGAAAAAATTTTTTCAGTGATTGTATTTGTCGGCGATGCCACATTTAAAACCCCGATGCCGGCAAACGTCACCTATCCCAGAGGATATATCAAATTTATCAAATCCCAAAAGAACATCATCTTGTCTGAGACTGAAGTCCAGAAAACGATAGAGATGATTGAATCCGGAAGGCTTGAGCGATCACTGAAAACCCACCGAGAGCATGTGCAGCATGTTAAAAAAATTGTTCGGGAAAAACGAGTAAGGTGAGAAATCCATATAGTATTTTTTGGGATATCTGCGAATTTTAGCCGATTTTGATAGCACCGGTTATCGTCTTTCTCCTATTTGCTCGGCAATCCATATCGGATTTCGGCGCATTGGCAATACAGCAACAACATAAGCAAAATCATTTTCTACTTCATAACAAATGGCATAAGGGAAACGTAACGGAGACCTCTTTGATTTTTATTTTTCCCGGCTCATTTTCAGTTCTCTTAAAAAAATAAATTTCGCTCTGCCACTCTTAATTTTTGCCTTTCTTTTTTCGAGTATTGTTTCATGCCATTGTGGACTTTCAATCTCACCATTTTCGTATAACAAAGAATCCCAAAGCGCCTCCATAGTCTGCAGCCGTTCAGAAGTACTCATCTTTTTAATATCAGCCATGTTCATATTATTTTCTCCTCTCCGTCTGCTAAAATTGCTTGGCTTAATTTCCAAATCAACTATCATTCATAGTTGAGAAATTTAACCGTCATGTCAAGTATTTTCAAAACCCTACAGCCGGGAATTCATGATGTCACCTGCCTCTGTCCTGCAAACTGACAATTTGGATACCTGAACCGGCAGATCCGCTCCAGGTGTACAGCAATCAGATATACCGGCATAATAGCCCCGGCACAGGGTATTTGATCAAC
>CALGAJ010000186.1 GCA_937951975.1 uncultured Desulfotignum sp. | reverse complement strand
CTACAACCTGGGCCTGACCAGCCAGGTTATTGAAGACACGGACAAGGCCATATTACTACTGCGCAAGGCCCACGGCATTGACGGCCGCATCTTTGAAGTGGAGCTGCTGCTGGGTCATCTGCTGTTTCAGGCCAAAAAACCGGATGCGGCCCTGCCCCATCTGGAAACCGCGGCCCGGGTGAACCCCAGATCCAGTACGCCCCATCGGATCATGGGGGAAATATTTCTGGAACAGCAAGACCCGGATCAGGCAGGGGCGGCTTTCAACACGGCAGTCAAGCTCAATCCCCTGGATCCCGTGGCCCTGTCCGGGTATGCCCGGGTCATGACAATGAAAAACCGGAATTTAAAAATCGCGCTGACATTTGCTGAAAAAAGCGTGGCCCTGGCACCTGATAATGAAATGTTTCAGGAACGGCTGGCCCTTGTTCAGCAGGCGTTACAGGAAAATGACGCAGCGGATGACCCATCTAAAAAATCTGCATCGGCCTAAAAAAGGAAGCCTCCATGTCGTTACAGGAATTTACCCCACTGATTCAAACCACTGTCACAGACAGCATCCAGGTGAAGCAGTCGTTTTTCGACACACACCTGGATGCGGTTGAGACCTGTGCCCGGAAAATGGCGGACACCCTGACCGCCGGCGGCAAACTGCTGTTGTTCGGCAACGGCGGCAGTGCGGCCGACTGTCAGCACATTGCCGCGGAATTCATCAACCGCTTTGCCATGGAACGTCCGCCTCTGCCGGCCATTGCCCTGACCTGCGACACGTCCGTTCTCACCAGCATCGGCAATGATTATTCATTTAATGAGATTTTTCTGAAACAGATCCAGGCACTGGGACGCCCCGGAGACCTGGCCATTGCCATTTCCACCTCAGGCAACTCCCCCAATGTGATCCGGGCGGCTGAGGAAGCCTCAAAAATGGGGCTGTTTGTGGTGGGATTCTCCGGACCCGCCGGCCGGCTCCAGCAACTCAGCGATATCCCTTTTTGTGTCCAATCCCCGGTCACGGCAAGAATTCAGGAGACCCATATCCTGCTGGCCCATATTTTATGCGATCTCACGGAAAGGATCCTGTTCGCATGACACGGCACGACACCCACCTGGATTGTTCCGGATTGAAAACCTATTCCATTCATGACCGCAACAGCCTGGTGTCTCACCAGGATTTTGCCCGGCCGTGGGACCCGGGCAAAGACTTCAGCTCCTTTCTGGACACGCTGCCGTCCATTCTGGCCGGGAAAGACATCCGGGCGGTCATTGAGGCCGTTGCCGCCGCCGCACGGAACCGGCACCCCGTGTGTTTTGCCATGGGAGGACATGTCATTAAAACCGGCATGGCCCCGATCATCATCGATCTGATGGAAAAACAGGTTATTTCACTGGTGGCCATGAACGGGGCCGGGATCATCCATGACCTGGAGGTGGCACTCACGGGCCGCACTTCCGAAGATGTGGCCGGCAGTCTGGATGACGGCAGTTTCGGCATGGCCAGGGAAACTGCGGACTGCCTCAATCAGGCCATTGCCCGGGCTGAAGAAAAACACATGGGACTGGGCCGGGCCGTGGGAGAATTCATTCTGGATCATGACATGCCGTATCCGCATTTAAGCCTGCTGGCCACCGGCGCCCGCCTGACAGTTCCCGTGACCGTGCATGTGGCCCTGGGAACCGATATCCTGCATATGCACCCCCGATTCAATGCAGGCGCCTGCGGTCAGGCGTCCATGCATGATTTCCATACGTTTGCGTCACAGATTGCCCGACTGGAACAAGGCGTGTTCATCAATGCCGGGTCCGCTGTCATCCTGCCGGAAGTGTTTCTCAAGGCCCTGACCCTGGCACGGAATTTAGGCCATCATGTGGAGGATTTCACCACCGTGAACCTGGATTTCATCCGTCATTACCGCCCCATGACCAATGTGGTCAACCGGCCCACCCGGGGCAAGGGTCAGGGATTCAGCATTGTGGGCCATCATGAACTGCTGATCCCTCTGATTGCCGCCGGGGTCATTGAATCCCTGTAATTTCAAGGGAATCTTTGCCCCTTCCCTTGAAAAACCGGTGAAAACCCCTTATATTGTGTTTTTTAAACGACGATTACCAACGAGGTGTATCCATGCCGATTTATGAATATCAATGCAATGCATGTCAAAAAGAATTTGAAGCGCTGGTGATGGGGAGTGACGCTCCGGTGTGTCCTTCCTGCAGCAGTCCGGACCTGTCCCGGCTCATGTCCAAATGCGGGTTTGTATCCAAGTCCAATGGTCCCGGCGGTGAAAGCCAGGTGACCGCATCCTCTGCATCTTCCGGCTGTGCCAGCTGTTCTTCGGGCAGTTGCGCCACCTGCGGTATGGGATAACCCATGCCCAATGAAATACGAATCGGCACCCGGGGCAGTCAGCTGGCTCTGTGGCAGGCCCGTCATGTCAAAGAACTGATTTCCCACGCGTTTCCTGAAATCCTTGTCACCATCACTGTGATCAAAACCACCGGGGACCGGATTACAGACCGGCCCCTGGCCCAGGTGGGCGGCAAAGGCCTGTTTGTCAAAGAGATTGAAACCGCCCTGCTCAATGGTGAGATCGACCTGGCAGTGCACAGCATGAAAGACATGCCCGGAGAACTGCCCCCAAAGTTGACCATCGGGGCCGTGCCCTGCCGGGAAAATCCCTTTGATGTGCTGATTTCCAGGCACGATCTGGCACTGGATGACTATCCGCCGGGAAGCGTGGTGGGCACATCCAGTCTGCGGCGGGCTTCCCAGCTTAAATTTCTCAGGCCGGACCTGACCATCCGTTCCATCCGGGGAAACCTGGACACCCGGATGCGCAAACTCATGTCAAAGGAATTTGATGCCATTGTGCTGGCAGCAGCCGGTCTGCTGCGTCTGGGGCAGGCAGACAAGATCACCCAGTACCTGGATGAGAACATCATGGTCCCGGCCGTAGGCCAGGGAGCGTTATGTATCGAAACCCGGGAAAACGATGCAAAAACAGCGCACATTATGGCTAAACTGGATCATGGCCCCACCCGTGTGTGTGTCCAGGGAGAACGGGCATTTTTAAAGCAGATTGAAGGCTCCTGTCATATACCTGTGGCTTGTTACGGTAAAATAATCGAAGATAACGTCCTTCTCACTGCAGTGGTTTCGTCGGAAGACGGCCGCAGGCGAATCAGAGAGCAGGCACTTTCCCCTGTAACCGATGTTGTCGCCCGGGGGCGGGACCTGGCACAAACCGTGCTTGAAAAAGGCGGCAAACAGATTTTGGAGACACTGACAATTCATGACAAATAAATCCGGTAAAGTCTATCTGATCGGAGCCGGTCCCGGAGATCCGGGCCTGCTTACACTCAAGGCAAAATCCTGCATTGAACAGGCGGACGTGGTGGTTTACGACTATCTGGCATCCCCGGTTTTTCTGACGTATGCATCCAAAGATGCCCAGCGCATCTATGTGGGGAAAAAGGGCGGGGATCACACCTTGTCCCAGCATGAAATCAACCAGTTGCTGGTGGAAAAGGCGGGACAGGGACTGCATGTGGCACGGCTCAAAGGCGGAGACCCGTTTGTGTTCGGCAGGGGCGCGGAAGAAGCCCAGGAACTGCTGGCTGCCGGGATTTCCTATGAAGTCATTCCCGGCGTCACCTCCGCCATATCCGCACCGGCCTATGCCGGTATTCCGGTCACCCACAGAGATCATACCTCGTTTGTCTCTTTTATCACCGGCCATGAAGATCCCACCCGCAAAAATTCCCGCATGCAGTGGGATGTCTTTGCAAAATCCGATGCCACCCTGGTGTTTCTCATGGGGGTGAAAAATCTGGAAAACATCGTCACCCAGTTGATGGATCACGGAAAACCGGCGGATACCCCGGTCGCTCTGGTACGGTGGGGGACCACCCCGCAGCAGCAGACCGTCACCGGCACTTTGGCAACCATTGTTGAAAATGTCCGTCAGGCCGGTTTGAAATCACCGGCCGTGATTGTGGTGGGATCCGTGGTATCCCTGCGAAAAGAGCTGTCCTGGTTTGACAGCACCCCATTGTTCGGCAAAAATATCGTCATCACCCGGGCCCGGGCCCAGGCATCCGGGCTGATGGCTGAGTTAACGCGACTGGGGGCGAACTGCATTGAAATCCCCACCATCCGGATCGAGCCGCCGGCCGACAATACCCCGGTCATTGATGCCATCCGTCGAATCAGGGAATATGACTGGCTGGTGTTCACTTCCGTCAATGGGGTCAAATTTTTCTTTGACACCCTGTTTGGCCTGGGAAAAGATGTCCGGATCCTGGGACATTTGAAATTCGCCTGCATCGGCCCGGTGACCAAACAGCGGCTGGCGGAGTACGGCATTGTCAGCGATATTCTGCCTGAGACGTTTCGGGCGGAATCCGTGATCCAGGCATTGTCAACAGCGGATATCCAGGGCAAAGCCTTGCTGTTGCCCCGGG
>CALGAJ010000185.1 GCA_937951975.1 uncultured Desulfotignum sp. | reverse complement strand
TCAATGCCAGCTGGGACCCGATGCCGGTGCCCACCAGCATGAACCCGATCTGGTTCAAGAGGCTGTAGGCCAGGACCCGCCGGATATCGTTTTCCAGAACCGCGTAAAAGATGGGCACAAATACCATGAACGCCCCGATCCAAATGAGCAGATCCGTGCCGGGAAAGGTGCGGATCAGCAGATACACCGCGGATTTGGTGGTAAACGCACTCAAAAACACCGTGCTGGTGGGCGTTCCCATGGGATAGGCATCCGGCAGCCAGGCGTGCAGGGGAATGGCCGCCGCGTTCAGGGCGATGCCGATGAAAATCAGCCAGGACGCGGTGCCGGACAGTCCGATATAATCAAAGGCCGTGGTGCCGGTCTCCTGGATGTACAAAACGATCCCGGCCAGCAGAAAAAGTCCGCCGATCAAATGCACCAGAATATACCGGAACCCGGCTTTGCGGGCCGCATCCGTGCGGGAGGCCAGAATCAGGAATGTGGAACTGACCGCCATGATCTCCCAGAACAGGTACAGGGTGAGAAAATCCCCGGCAAACACCACCCCCAGGGTGGCGCCGGCATACACAATGGCAGACACATGCTGGAGATTGTCTTTGACCTTCAGGGCAAACAGAATGCCTAAAAACGCCATGATGGTAAAAATATACCCGAACACCAAAGACAGTTTGTCAATCCGTCCCATGATCAGGGTGTATCCCCAGAAATCAAACGTCCAGATCCTTCCTGTGGGCGCGTTCATGATGATGAGCAGCGATACCACGGGAATCAGCAGCATATAGCCGGCCTGGGTCTTTCCCCGCAGAAACGGGATCAGCAGGGCCGCGGCAATGAATATCAGGGCCGGAGGCATAAGATTACCGGTCATAGTATTCCTCTTTTTTCATCACGACCAACCGCAGCAGTTTGGCTAAAAAAATGAGCAGCACACAGGAAAAAAAACCATATACCGCGGAAAATCCCTTGATCTGTTCGAAATAGAATGCCGGATGCGGGTGAATGAAAAACTCGGCAATCAGCAGCACCGCCAGAGAACAGTAAAAACAGATCAACAGAATTTTCACATTTTTCGGCTTGTCAAAAAGGGTCAACTCTTTTTTCATTGTTCCACCTTACGCAAATTTATTCGGGCCCGGTCCAGGGACTGTCCTTTTTGTCCGGGTCATTATTATCAATCCTGTTGTCAATGGGGCACGCTGCCGCCTGAAAAAAAAGCCACGGCCAGGTAAATGACCGACACCAGTACGGCAATGTAAAATGCGGTCTTGTATCCGGGAACCGGATCATGGCCCAGCATTTCCCAGTCTTGATGATCGTTGTTTTTTTGTGTCATGGTTTTTCCTTATATACGTCGTGGGATCACAATCACAGATTCAGACCCAGAACAATCAGGTCCACAAACATCTGGGGAAAGAAAAACAATCCAATGGATGCCAGGGCCGTTACGGCCAGCGGCACAACCAGGCACAGATTGGCTTCTTTGATTTCAACCGGAGCGCCCGGCACCGCCGCTTCGTTTTTTCCGAAAAAGGCCTGAAACACGATGGGCAGAAAATAAAATGCATTCAGAAACGAGGAGATCAGCAGTACCGCCATAAAGATAGTCTGCTGGGCCTCTAACGCCCCTAAAATCAGGTTCCACTTGCTGTAAAACCCACCCGTGGGAGGCAGCCCGATCACCCCTAAGGATCCGATAAAAAATGCCGCAAATGTCACCGGCATCTGCCTGCCCAACCCTTTCATCTGTGAGATGTATTTTTTGCCGGTGGCCACAAAAATGGCACCGGCACAGAAAAACAGGGTTATTTTGCCGAAGGCATGCATGAGGATATGAATCACCCCGCCCAGCTGGCCCATGGGCGAAAGCAGGGCCACACCGAAAAAAATGTATGACAGCTGACTGATGGTGGAAAAGGCCAGTCTCCGTTTGAGTTCATCCTGGGACAGGGCAATGCAGGAACTGACCAGAATGGTGATGGATGCAATGACCATGACAATGGTTCCCAGGTTGTATGATCCCAGCAGATCCACCCCGAAAATCCCGGTCATGACCCTGACAATGGAAAACACGCCCACTTTGACCACGGCCACGGCATGCAGCAGCGCACTCACCGGTGTCGGGGCGACCATGGCGGCCGGCAGCCAGGAATGAAACGGCATGATCCCGGCCTTGGCAAATCCGAACACAAACATGAGCAACAGTACCGTGGCGCCCGGTTTTGACAGCTGGCCCGCAAAAATACCGGCCGTGGAGAATTCAAGCGTGCCCGTGACATGATAGCAATAGATCATGGCCGGCAGCACCAGACCGATGGATGTCCCCAGAATGAAAACCAGATACCGCCGGGCGGAGATCTTAGATTTTTCATCTTCATGGTGGGCCACCAGGGGATAGGTGGCCAGAGACAGCATTTCATAAAACAGATACAAGGTCACCAGGTTGGCGGAAAATGCCGCCCCGATGGTGGATGCGATGGCCAGAGCGAAAAAACAGACAAACCGCGTCTGTCCGTGTTCTTTCAATCCCCGCATGTATCCGATGGAATACAAAGAAGTGACGATATAAAGACTGGATGCCACCAAAGCGAACAGCATGCCCAGTCCATCCACCCGAAAAGCGATGTCCGCCCCCGGGACCAGCGTGAACACGGTCAGTTCAATCAGCGTGCCGCCTAAAATTGCCGGCACCATGGAAGCCACCAGGCCAAACATCACAAACCCGGCAGCAAATATCCAGGCTTCCCTGACATTGGGTTTGCGGGATGATGACATCAGGACAGGTATGATCAGCAAAGGGACCAGGACAGCCAGCAGCGGTTTTATGGAGATAATGGATTCCATGGTGGGATCAGCCTTTTTACTTAAAAATACGGGTCAGGTCGTTGCAACAAAGATTAAAAATCCAGTGAATCATCATAGTCGAATCCTTACTGTAAAAACGGCAGAATCACGGTATTGACGATGGTGCCGGCATAAACACCGGCGCCGATAATGGCCGCACTCACCAGGCCCAGGGCCGCCAGCATGGACACCGGGGCCTCGGCCATGGTGACGGCCCCGTGATGGCCGTGGGATTCGGTCACGGGCGAGAAAAAACAGAGCTCAAACACCTTGAAAAACAGCACGGCACACACCAGGCTGGAGATGATCAACGCGGCAGCAAAATGATAGGCCCCGGCCTCGAACGCACCCAGCACCAGATACCATTTGCTGAAAAACCCGCAGGTGGGCGGCACGCCGATAATGCTCAATCCGGCCAGAACAAATCCGGCCATGGTCCAGGGCATGGCACCGAACAATCCCTGCAGATTGGAAAACGCCACTTGTTTGCGCATGTAAATGATGTTGCCCACAGCCAGGAACAAAGCAAACGTCATCAATGCATCATTGAGAATGTGGAGAACAGCACCGGCCATGCCCAATGAATTTCCCAGCCAGGCACCGCCCACCATGTATCCGATCTCGCACACAATGATGTAGGTCAGCATTTTTTTCAAGTCGGTCTGGAGCAGGGCCATGAATGCACCGGCCAGAATGGCGATCACGCCCAGCCACACCACGATATCCGCCAGGTTCAGGGTGTTGAAAATATATTCCAGTCCGAACACCGTGACCATGAGCCGCACCATGACATAGACCATCACCTTGGTCATCAAAGGCGCCACCACCCGGGCAAACCCCACCGGTGCATAGGCATACGCATTGGGCAGCCACACATGCAGCGGAAACAGGGCCATCTTGATCCAGACCCCTAAAATACACAGGATAAAGGCGGTCAGCACGGCCGTGGATCCCTGGATGTCCTTGACAAGGATTGCCACATCCGCCATGTTCAGCGATCCCGTGGTAATGTACAGATACCCGACCCCCAGAAGATAAAAAGACGCCCCGATCACGCCGATGAAGATATAGTTCAGGGCTGCCAGCGGGGACCGGTCTTTGTCTCCTAAGGCAATCATGGTATATGAGGTCAGCGAGGTGATCTCGATAAGCACATACA
>CALGAJ010000184.1 GCA_937951975.1 uncultured Desulfotignum sp. | reverse complement strand
TTCCACGACATGTGGGGATTTCCCAGCAACAACCCCAAAGTGGTCAGTGAACTGCTGCGCCACCTGGTGGACAAAATTGAAAACAACGTAGACAGTATGACCATGTACAAGGAATACTGGCTGGATGATGCCGACTATATCCTGGTGTCCTATGGATCATCGGCCCGGTCCGCCATTCACATCGCCAAAAACCGCCGGGCCAGAGGGGTGAAGATCGGGGTGCTGGAACTCCAGACCCTGTGGCCTTTCCCCGCGGACATGGTCCGGGAGAAATGTGCCAATGCCAAAGCCGTGCTGGTGGTGGAAATGAACATGGGCCAGGTGATCACCCAGGTAAAAAACGCGGTGGACAATCCCAACAATGTATTTCTGGCCAACCGCATCGACGGCCAGCTGATCTCACCCACGGACATCAAAACCATCCTGCGAATGATCCAGGGAAAGGGGGTGTAACATGACCACGAAACCATTTGACTTCAAATATTATATCCGGAGCCGGTTTTTCCCCCATATCTGGTGTCCGGGCTGCGGCCACGGCATTGTGCTGGGGTCTTTGCTGCGAGCGGTTCATGAACTGGATCTGGACAAAAACGAAATCGTCATGACTTCGGGCATCGGGTGCTCCTCCCGGATCTCCGGATATGTGGATTTTCATTCTCTGCACACCATCCACGGCCGGGCCCTGGCCTTTGCCACGGGTGTCAAGCTGGCCAAACCCGGCATCACCGCCATCGTTCCCATGGGAGACGGCGATGCACTTGCCATCGGCGGGAATCACTTCATCCATGCGGCCAGACGAAACATCGACATCACGGCCATTGTCATGAACAACCGGATTTACGGCATGACAGGCGGTCAGTTCTCCCCGTTGTCCGGGCTTGGCAAGAAAGCCACCACCGCCCCGTATTCTTCCATTGACAACCAGTTTGACGTGGTGGAGCTGGCCAAAAGCGCAGGCGCCAGTTTCGTGGCCCGATCCACGGTGTTCCATGCCACCGAATGCAAGGATCTGCTGAAAAAAGCCATTGCCCACAAAGGGTTTTCCGTGGTGGAGATCCTGACCCAGTGCCCCACCTATTACGGGCGGAAAAACAAGGAAGGAGATGCAGTCCAGATGATGGAAGCCTACAAGACCAATACCGTCAAAATCGGGTCCAAGAAACTGGAAGCCAACCCGGAACTGATTCAGCGGGGCGTTTTTGTGGAAGACACCCAGAAGGCCGAATATTGTTCAGCCTATGATCAAATCATCGAGACCGCAATGAAAGGAAACGCATAATGGAACGTTCAAGACTGGTTTTTTCAGGGTCCGGCGGCCAGGGAGTGATCACGGCGGCCATCATCCTTGCCAAAGCCGCGGTGATATTTGAAGGCAAAAACGCCACCCAGTCCCAGAGTTACGGGGCTGCGGCCCGGGGGGGTGCCACAAGAAGCGATGTGCTCATCTCCGAATCCGACATCTACTTTCCCAAAGTGGTCCAGCCCAATATCCTGGTGAGCCTGACCCAGGAAAGCTACAACACGTTTTCAGGCATCATCCGCCCCGGCGGGCTGCTGCTGGTGGACAGTAAATTCGTCTCCATCGAAAACAAGGTCGATGCCAAGCACCTGTCATTGCCCATGTATGACACGGTCATGGAGAAAATCGGCAAACCCATCGTGTTCAACATCTGCATGCTGGGAGCGCTTTTGGGTGCCACCCGTCTTGTCCGGGGGGAATCCATCCTCAAAGTGCTGGAAACCACCATCCCCAAAGATTTTATGGAGATGAACAAGACCGCCCTGGATCTGGGCATCCGCATGGGAGAATCGGCTGTTAATTAAGAGTCGCCGTTCCCATGGATAATCTGACAACTCCCGGAAACATTCCTTCAGACCTGGTGGCGGACTGGCAGACCCTCCACCGGGTCTTTATCCGGCCCGAGGATGAAAAAAGCCGGCAGACCCTGATCAAATACATGGAGCAGATCCTGTTCGGGCTCCATGAATTTCTCAACTCCCATGTGGGGGTGACCGAAGCCATCCCACTCGTGACCCTGGCAAAATCCTATACCGATACGACCATCCATCGCGAGCCGGAAAAAAAACTGGCCGATGTCATCAAAGACATCATCAATGAAATCGCGCCCCGGGCCGTGAATGTGGCCTCGCCCTATTTCATCGGACACATGACTTCGGCCATTCCATTTTTCATGGTTCACCTCAAAGCCATCACTGCCGCCCTGAACCAGAATCTGATCAAACTGGAAACGTCCAAGGTGCTGTCGGTCCTGGAGAAACAGGTGCTGGCCAAAGTGCACCGCATGATTTACAACCGGGAGCCCGCGTTTTATGACACCCATGTTCAGAATGTGGATACCTGCCTGGGCCTGTTCACCAACGGCGGCACCACAGCCAACATAACCGCCCTGTGGGTGGCAAGAAACCAGTGTCTTCCGTCAACTGCTGAATTTTCAGGCGTGGAGCAGGACGGCATGGCCGCCGCCATGAAGGCCCATGATCTGGAACAACTGGTGGTGCTGGTATCGGAACGGGGACATTATTCCCTGAAAAAAGCCGGCGGCGTTCTGGGCATCGGCAACAAAAACATCATTTCCATCGGAGTGAACAAACATCACCAGATCGATATGGCGGATCTGACCCGGCGGGGTGAGGAATTTTTACAAAACAGAAAAAAAAAAATCGCCGCCATTGTAGGGATTGCCGGGGCCACGGAACCCGGCACCATCGATCCGCTGCCGGAAATGGCCCGCCTGTGCCGAAAACATGGCATTCATTTTCATGTGGATGCGGCCTGGGGAGGGCCGGTGATGCTGTCGGACAAATACGCCCCCCTGCTGGACGGCATCAGAGAAGCCGACTCTGTCACCATTGACTGCCACAAGCAGTTCTACATGCCCATGAGTGCGGGCATGGTGTTTTTCAAAGACCCGTCCGCCCTGGACCGGATCATTTATCATGCCGGGTATGTCAACCGGAAAGGATCTGTGGACTTAGGCATCAAAACCCTGGAAGGGTCCCGGGAAGCCAGTTCCCTGATTCTGGACAGTGCCCTGAAAATCATGGGATCTCAAGGGTACGCACTGATGATCGAGCACGGGATTGACACGGCCCGGCTGTTCGCCGAAAAAATCAGGGCCAGGGAACAGTTCCAGGTGGTCACGGAACCGGTTCTCAACATCCTCACCTACCGGGCCGTTCCTCCGGCATTGAAACGACAGATGGATGCTGCAGATACGCCGGCCGGACGTCAGGCTGTGGATGCCCGCCTGGACAAAATCAACATTGATTTACAACGGATCCAGCGGGAAGCCGGTAAAAGTTTTGTCTCCCGCACCTGCCTGAAAATCCATCCAAAGGATACGCACACCCCGGTCGTCCTCCGGTCCGTGATCATGAATCCCTATACCGACGGCCGGATCCTGGATCAGATTCTGGATGAACAAGAAGAAATCCTGCAGTCATTGCAGACATCACCCCATCTGAATCCACACACCTGACACCGGTTTTCTCGATCGGTGCGTCACATATCATACATGTGAAGCACCAGACTTCCCTGGGTCAGAATCCCTGCGACACAGCCTTGTTCAAGCACCGGCA
>CALGAJ010000183.1 GCA_937951975.1 uncultured Desulfotignum sp. | reverse complement strand
TGGAGCCGGCGAGCAGACTCGAACTGCTGACTTGCTGATTACGAATCAGCTACTCTACCACCTGAGTTACGCCGGCTTTTTAAAACAACGCCCTTTATATCAGGGCATTGGGATATTTTCAAGCAAAATGTATCTGACGCCGTGAATCAGCGTTTGTTTTTGGCACCGGACCAATCCTGGACCGGCAGTTTGATTTCATGGCAATCCGGGCCGGGCCATAACTCTTGACGATGCCGGGTAAAAATATTACTCTTGATTCAATTATCAACCGTTGGAATAAAGGAAACAATCATGAACCGTCTGCTTACCAGATCCTGTATTTGCCTGATGATCGGCGTTTTTGTGATCACCAGTGCGGTGATTCCGGCTGTAGAGGCCAAAATGATCGACACCACCGTATACCTGAGCCAGGAGGCTGATGCGGCCCGGGGGGAACTGGCATCGTTGATGGCCCGGGAAGATGTGAGACAGAAAATGGCGGCGCTGGGGGTGAACCCGGATGATGCGGCAAACCGTATTGCGGCTTTGACCGATCAAGAGGTGTCCCAGCTCCAGAACCGCATCGATGAACTGCCGGCCGGTTCCGGGGTGCTGGCGGTGCTGGGCGTTGTGCTGGTGGTATTGATCGTCCTTGAAGTGGTGGGAGTCACCAATGTTTTCAACCGGTTGTAACCGGGCCGCATGATCCGGACATGGTTTTTTCTGGCTGTTCTGGTGCTGATTTTCGGGACCGGATGTGCAAGCAGAAATGATGTCCGGCTTGTGGGACCTGATCAGGGCTTGGAACTGACGGCCACGCCCTTTTTTGCCCAGGAAGAATACCAGTGCGGCCCGGCGGCCCTGGCCATGTTGCTGGGGGCCTCCGGTGTTGAGGTTCATCCGGATGACCTGGTTCCGGACGTTTATCTGCCGAAACGACAGGGGAGTCTTCAGTTGGAACTGGCTGCCGCGTGCCGGCAATGGGGGCGGATCGCCTGTCCGGTTCCTTCCACCCTGACCGGGCTGACAACTGAGATTCAATCCGGGCGGCCGGTACTGGTGCTTCAGAACCTGGGATTTGAGCGGTGGCCGGTCCATCATTATGCCGTGGTGATCGGCGTGCTGCCCCCGGACCGGGTGGTACTGCGTTCCGGCACCAAAGAACGGGTGGTCATGACGGCCGGGGATTTCAACCGGACCTGGCAGCGTGCCGGATCATGGGGCCTGATCGCCCTGAGACCCGGTGATCTTCCGGAAACCGCGGATCCTTTGACCTATATGACAGCCGTGGCTGCGTTTGAGTCCGCCGGAAATGCCGGTCCCGCCACAGCCGCATACCAGGCGGCGCTGGCGGCGTGGCCTGACAATTCCATGGTTCTGTTCGCCCTGGCCAACAATCATCTGGCACAGAACCGGCCGGCCCGGGCCGAGACCCTGTACCGGACCCTGCTGGCGGCGGAACCGGATCATGTGGCTGCCGCCAACAACCTCGCCGAAGCCCTGGCCCGTCAGGGCGACCTTCCCCGGGCCCTGGCCGTGATCCAGACCGCAGTCAACATTGCGGAACAGATCCGGTCTCCGCTTCTGGAAATTCTTGAGCACACCCGCCGGGAGATTGAACAGGCATTGCCGGAAAAAAACGCTGACCCTTTTTGATGAGGATATCGATGCGTCTGGAATGCAATGGATTGAGCTTTACCTATCCGGGGTCAGATACCCGGGTGATTGACCAGTTGACGTTTTCCATGACCGGTCCGGGATTTTATGCGGTGTTCGGGCCGTCCGGGGTGGGCAAGACCTCGTTTGCCCGGCTGCTGACCCGGCACCGGGATCTTCCGGATCAACCGGTGAAGACCCCGGG
Source organism: uncultured Desulfotignum sp. (assembly GCA_937951975.1). GTDB lineage: Bacteria > Desulfobacterota > Desulfobacteria > Desulfobacterales > Desulfobacteraceae > Desulfotignum. Next base: position 4,516 of record CALGAJ010000183.1, on the reverse strand, counting down.
CATCGACACCATTCTGTACACCTACAACCTGGAACGCCTGCCGGGATGGTCGTCGGCCGGCCGCCACCTGGACCAGGTCTGCCCCCCGGACCGGCAGGATCTCAAAAAAGAACTCATCGAACTTTTCAGCCTGGAACCGGTGCTGGACGCCCGGTTTTCCCAGTTGTCCATGGGCCAGCAGAACCGTATGAACCTGATCCGGTATCTGCTCCAGGATTTTGACCTGATGATTCTGGATGAGAGCCTGGCCAATGTGGATGAAAAACTGCGCCGGATCATTCTGCCGGCCATCAAGGAGCGGTTCGCCCACAAAATGTTTTTGTACATTTCCCACAACCTTATGGAAGTGGCCCGGTTCTGTAAAGAGATTCTGGTGCTGGCCGGACCGTCCCGGAACATGTCCAGCCGCCTGATTTCAGGCTTGAACGAAGCATCCGGGGGCCGGGTGGATAAATCCGCTCTGGACCGGGTGATGCTGGAGATCATGAATGCTTTTTAGGCGGATTTACCAGTTCATGATCGTGTACGGCGTGTTTGTGGGCCTTTTGCTGACGGTGAAAGCCGGGCTGTCCCTGTCGGATTACGTGATTCCGGGCATTCCGCTGATCCTGAAAACCGCGGTTCAGGTGGCGGGCGGCTTTTTCAGGGATGTGCTGGATACCCTGTCCGTGGCCATCCTGGGCCAGGGGATTTCCATTTTTCTGGCATTTTTCGTCGGCATCCTGGGCCGCCGTTCTTCCTGGGCCGGGTCCATGATCCGGGTGACCGCCTACAATATCCAGGCCTATCCCATTGTGGCCCTGGCCCCCATTATTTTTATCCTGCTGGGGGACGGATTCGTGTCCCGGCTGCTCATCGCGGCTATGATCTGTTATTTCCCGCTGCTGCTGTCGGTGCTGGGGGTGATGGCCGCACCGGTGCCGGATATCGAACATTTTTACATCGCCACCGGACGCATGCGCTGGCACCTGGAGGTCAAGATCCGGGCGTTTGAAAATCTGAGCAAACTGACCACCGTGATTGCCGGCAGCGCCACGTTGGCCATGGCCGGCACCATTGTGGCGGAATTCATCGCCGCCAATGCCGGTATCGGGTACAGCATCCGCATCGCGCTGTACCAGAGTGATCTGGCAGCGATTCTGACGGCCCTGTTCATGATCGGGATCGTGATTTCCGTGTACCAGGGCCTGCTGGAATCCCTGGGGGAATGGGTCAAGGCAAAATGGGGATCGGAAAACAAAGGAGCGTTGTTATGACATACATACGTCAGGCGGTCATCGGCATGGCTGTGTGGATGGCCCTGGGTGTCTGCGGCCTGTGGATGCCCACGGCACAGGCGGAGCAAACGCGTTTTAACTACCGGCTCAAATGGCTGTTTAACACCAGTGTGGCCGGAGATGTATTTGCCATGGAAAACGGTTTTTTCGCGGATGCCGGCCTGGATGTGCAGGTCCGGGAGGGCAGTCCTGAAAAAGACGCCATCAAGGAGCTGGAGCTGGGATATGCCCATTTCGGGGTGGCATCTGCCGATCAGGTGATCCGGGCCCTGGACAAAGGCGCGGATGTGGTAGTCCTGGCCCAGGTGTTTCAGGTCAATCCCATGCAGTGGATCTACCGGTACCCCCAGGTACGGATCACAGACCCGGTGGATTTAAAGCGGTACACCCTGGGAATCACTTTCGGGGGCAATGATGAAACCATCATGCAAACCCTTCTGGCAACCGCCGGCCTGACCCTGCGGGATGTGAAAGTCACGGGGGTTCGGTTTGACTTTACCCCGTTTCTGAAAAACCAGGTGGATCTGTGGCCGGTGTACCGCAATTCCCAGGGCGTGATTCTGGCGGAACGGCTGGCAAAGGAGGGGGAAACCGTCCGGTTTCTCAACCCGGCGGATTTCGGGGTGGATTTTGTGGCCAATTCCATTGTGACTTCCGGGTCCATGGCGGCGGGTCATCCGGATCAGGTGGCACGGTTTCTGTCCGCCCTGCTGGCCGCCTGGGAAGCAGCCATGGATCCGGCCAATCAGGACCAGGTGCTGGCAGCGGTAAAAAAATACGACACCGGCACCCAGGGGCAGGTGCAGGCGGCCCAGCTGAATGCCACCCGGACCCTGGTCAAACCGGACCCGGATATTCCCGTGGGCCGGATACAGACCAGTGCCTGGGCCCAGACCGAAGCCATCATGCTGGACCAGGGGCTGATCAAAACGCCCGTGCATGTCACCTCCCGGCTCAGGGATCCGGCGTCGTTCCAATAATTTTCAGGGATCAGACCCTGGTGCACGGATCAGGGTGTTTCGTTAAATTCACCGGCAATGATGCGCAGGCCCTCCAGGGTCAGGGATTGATCCACGGTTTCAATGGTGGTGGACAGATCGGCAATCAGCGGTGCCAGACCGCCGGTGGCAATCACTTTCAGGGGGTGCGGCAGTTCGTTTCTCATCCGCTCCACCATCCCGTCCACCATGGCCGCATTGCCGTGGATGATGCCGGACTGCATGCTGCCGATGGTATCGGTGCCGATCACTTTTTCAGGGGCGGAAAAAATTTCCACCCGGGGCAGGCGGGACGCTTTTTGAAACAGGGCTTCCGAAGCGATCATCACCCCGGGACAGATGGCACCGCCCAGGTATTCTCCGGCAGGAGTGATGACATCGAATGTGGTGGCGGTGCCGAAATCGATGATGATCAGTCCGGTTCTGTACTTGTCATAGGCGGCCACGGCATTGACGATACGGTCCGCCCCCACCTCATTGGGGTTGCTGTACAGAATGGGCATCCGCTGTTTCACGCAGGACGGCTGGATCCACAAAGGGGTCAGGCCCAGGTAGCGTTTGCAGAACCCATCCAGAATTCCCACGGACGACGGCACCACCGATGAGATGACCACCCGGGTGAGGGCGGTCAAAGGCAGACCTCGGTCGGCAAACAGGGCCCGGGCCAGGATGTTGAATTCATCGGCGGTATTGTCCCGGACGGTCCGGATCCGCCAGCTTTCCTTGAGCTGATCTTTGTCATAGACACCGATTACGGTATTGGTATTGCCCACATCGATTACCAGCAGCATGGGGTCTCCTTTATTTTTCAATCGTCACGGTAAATACCCGGGGATCGGACCGGGTCATGGTCAGGCCCACCGGAATGTTGATATACGTATGCCGGGCATAGACCCCGGGTCCCATTCCTTTCAGATCCAGAAAAGCGACAATCCGGTCCAGGGTTTCCGCGTTGTGGATGATACTGTAAGGGCCTTTGACCGTGATGGTCATGACATCGGGTTCGATCCGGGCGGAATACGGGCAGTTCCGGATCTGAATGGGGAGGTGTTCAATGGATTTTTCCACCTGTTTTTCCTGGATCTGCACAGATACCACAATGATCGGAAGCTCACTGGTAATGTGCCGGGACGCTTCAAGGTCCAGGGGCACTTCTTTTTTGAATGATTCTTTTGCCTGGGTCAAGTCAACCGGACGGGTTTTCAACGCCTGAATGCCGTTGATCACGGATTCCGCGCCGGAAAGTGTCACGGTCGAGGGGTCCGGGGCCGGCACCAGCGCGATCAGACCTTCGGGCGGGTCTCCGGAACAGGGCACCTTGATTTTAAATTCCCGGGTGATCTCTTTTTCCAGATGCACCCCCAGGTAGGACGGGGAGATCTCCAGAATGGTGATGGCCGGATCCATGGGAATCCGCCGTTTATCCACCGGCAGCATATAGTACCCCGGCCCGATGGAGTCGGTGGCTCCGGCCGGATCGATATCCAGATCCGTGTACAGGTCCGCCGGATAATGGATGGGGTTGTCATTGATTTTTTGAATCAACCGGGGGTCCGCTTTGATGCGGATTTCAATCTTGTCGGTGCGGGACTGGGTGACGATCATTCCTTTGGGCACATTGGTAAATTTCACCGGCAGAAGCAGGTGGGTTTCCAGCGGTTCCGGGGCACAGCCCCAGAAACAGAGCAGCAGGATGAGCAAAAAAAGGGAGTGTTTTTTATGGATCCCCAGGTCAGGCATTCCGGATGGCATCAAATATCCGGGTGAACGCGGCGGCCCGGTGGACATCATGCACTCTTATGATATGGGCGCCATGGGTCAGACAGGCCCCGACAGTCGCCAGGGTGCCGGTTTCGATCCGTTCGGCCGCCTCCGGATCATTGCCGGGACGGTTCTGATTTATCAGATGGCGGATGAATGATTTCCGGGAGGGTCCCATGAGCACGGGAAATCCCAGATTCACAATGGTTTCCAGACACTGGATAAGGACCAGGTTGTGGTGTGCGGTTTTCCCGAATCCAATGCCCGGATCCAGAATGATATTTGTTTTTTCAATCCCTCTGGATATGGCATATTGTGCCCGGGCCGCCAGATAATCGCTGATCTCCTGCATGAGATCGTCATAGACCGGGTCGGCCTGCATGGTTTCCGGGGTCCCTTTCATGTGCATGAGGACCACAGGGACCTGATACCGGTCCGCCACATCCGCCATTTCCGGATCCATTTCAAAAGCGGAAATAT
>CALGAJ010000182.1 GCA_937951975.1 uncultured Desulfotignum sp. | reverse complement strand
AGGAGATAAAGATGTCTTTATACAAGCGAACAGAGCGTCAGGAACAGCCCTTCTGGCCCGTCGGCCCCTTTAAAATACGGTTGCCCTTCATCCATTACCGCTGGGAATGGGTGGAATTCGTCCAGGCACTGATCCTCTTTGTGGTGTCCCTGGCCATGATCCCCCTGCTGGAAAAATATCTCGGGCTGCCCTACAATATAGCCTTGGCCTTTGTGTTTGTCTGCGGTGTCGGTTTCATGCTTCCGGCCTTTCTGGGCACCCCCATGGTGCCGGGCTGGATCACACCGGCCATTCCGGTGGTCCTGCTCTATCTGGGCCAGTTTACCCCCGGACCCGAGGCCATCAAGGCCCTGGTGGCCCTGCAACTGCTGGTGGCGGCCATTTTCCTGATCCTGGGCATCACCCGGTTCAGTTCCAAGGTGGTGGCCAAGGTCCCCGACTCGATCAAGGCCGGCATCCTGCTGGGCGCCGGGGTGGCCGCCTATATGGGGGAATTGAAGCTGGGGGGCCGGATACCTAAAACCCCCATCGCCATCGGCCTTGGCAGCCTGGTCTGTTTTTACATGCTCTTTTCCGTGTCCTTTTCGCGGCTGAAAACCGATAACCCCATTGCAAAGCTCATGGGCAAATACGGGATGGTGCCGGCCATGATCGTGGCCATTGTCATCGGCATGCTGGTCAATGAATACCCCATTCCCGATATCCAGTGGGGCATCACGGTGCCGGCCTTCGACCGGATGTGGGCCTACCTGCCCTTCAGCGTCGGCTTTCCCGATGCCGATATGTTCATCAAGGCAATTCCCACCGCCGTCATCGCCTATATCATCGCCTTTGGAGATGTGATCGTGGGCACGGTGCTGGTGAAATCCGCCTGCGAGGAGAGCCGGCCTGATGAACATGTGGACATTGATACCGACCGGATCCACATCATCACCGGGATCCGCAATGTCATCCATTCGTTTTTCGCCCCCTATCCGGGGCTGGCAGGGCCCATCTGGACAGCGGTCACCGCCACCGTGGCCGACCGGTACCGTCAGGGCAGGACCGCCATGGATTCCATCTTCAGCGGGGCTGGCACATTCTGGATTTCAGGATTCCTGGCCCTTTTCATGCTCCCCCTGGTGAGTTTTTTCAAACCGTTTTTGCCCATCGGCCTCTCCCTGACCATGGTGGTCACCGGTTATCTGTGCATTATCACGGCATTTAAGCAGATCAAGGAACCCCTGCAGCTGGGAGTTGCCGGCACCATGGCCATTGTGCTTGCCATGCACGGTGCGGCATGGGGGTTGGGGGTCGGCGTGGTGCTGCATATTTTTCTTGAAAGCCGGTTCAAGATCGCAAAGGATATGAAACTTTCTGCGGAAAATTAGGCAATTGCCCGGTATGAGCGGATAAATTCCTCAACCGCGGATTCCGGGGTTGCCCAGGAGGCGATCAGGCGAACCGCAGACCGGGTGTCATCCACCCTGGCCCAGGTGTAAAAATCAAAGTCCCGGGACAGGGCCTGGATGACCCGGTTTTCCATCACCGGAAAAATCTGGTTGGTGGGCGAATCGATCAAAAAACCGCGCCCGCATTCTTTCAGGGCCCGGGCAATGGTCTGGGCTGCCCGGTTGGCATGGCGGGCAAGATCAAAATAAAGGCCCTCCCTGAACAGAGTTTCAAACTGGATCCCCAATATCCGGCCCTTGGCCAGCAGGGCCCCCCGCTGTTTGATCAGGTACCTGAACTCCTCTTTCAGATCAGCATGTTTCAATACCAGGGCCTCGCCGAGCAGGGCACCGTTCTTGGTGCCGCCGATGAAAAAGGCGTCGGTGAATTCATACATTTCTTTGAGGCTGAGATCCGCACCCTCAGCGGAGAGGGCTGCCCCCAGGCGGGCGCCGTCGGCATAGAGCAGCAGGCGGTGGGCACGGCAATAATCATAGAGGGCGGACAGCTCGGCAGCGGTGTACACCGTGCCCAGTTCCGTGGGGTTTGAAATATAAACCATGCCCGGCTTTACCATGTGCTCGAAATGATGTTCGGCCAGTACCGGCCCAATCAGTTCAGGGCGCAGTTTTCCGTCCACGGTGTCCACAGTGAGCAGCTTGTGCCCGGTGGCTTCGATGGCCCCGGTTTCATGGGTGGCGACATGCCCTGTGGCTGCGGTAATGCAGGCGTGGTGGGGCCGCAGAAGCCCGCTGATGGCAATCAGATTGGTCTGGGTGCCACCGCTGATCAGGTGAATCCCGGCGTTTTCTGCGCCGATGAGCGCCCTGATCATCCGGGCCGCGTTCAGGGAATGGCGGTCCAGTCCGTATCCCTCCTCCTGGTCCAGGTTGCTTTCGGCCAATGCCTTTAATATCTCGGGGTGGGCCCCTTCACTATAATCATTTTTAAAACTGTACATGGGATTTCCTCTGCGCAGATCCTAATATTGACTGCACAACCTTAGCCCTTTTGCCGCCGATGTCAAGGCGTATCCTGGGGTGCCGGGCAAAGAATCCGCCGGAAAATTTGATTTTCACGGGCGGTTCATATAGGATTCTTTAGAATCAATCCTCATTTAAAGGACCGAGAACATGATAGAGATAATAAAAGCAGACAAGCGTCATTTTTCCGATTTCGACTGGCTGCAGACCTATTGGCTCTTTTCTTTTGCCAATTATTATGACCCGCGCAACATCCAATTCGGTGCCTTGCGGGTGTTCAACGATGACGTTGTGGCTCCGGGCACCGGCTTTCCCACCCATCCCCACGAGGAAATGGAAATTATCACCATCGTCCTTGAGGGTGAAATGACCCATGAGGACAGCATGGGCAATAAAACGGTGATCCGTGCCGGGGATGTTCAGCGGATGTCGGCGGGTACCGGGCTGACCCATTCGGAGTTCAACCTGGCACAAGATCCGGTCCATTTTTACCAGATCTGGATATTTCCCGATGAGAAGGGGCTGACGCCGACCTACGACCAGAAGTCTTTCACCCCGGCGGACTGGTCCGGCCGGCTGCTGCCGGTGGCTTCGGGGCAGGGGATCGCCGGGGCCGTATCATTTCACACCGATGCAACGATATACAGGGCTGCCGTTGATGCCGGCGGCAGACTCATCCACGGGGTGACAACGGGCCGCCGTGTGTTTGTTTATGTGACGGCGGGCCGGATGCGGTTGAACGGTGAACTGTTGAATTCACAGGACCAGGCCCGCATTGACATTGACGGTGCCCTCAATTTTACGGCCGAGACCGATGTTGAGTTCATTCTCATTGACGTGCCGTCCTGCAAAGGCTGGGGATATGACCGTGACACCCTGAAAGGCAAAATCCTCTAATACGTTGATACCCCCGTTGAAAGGAATCTGAACATGGCGGATACTGAATTTGCAACACTGATGAACGACGCTCACGCTGCCGGGGACAATGAGGCGCTTAAGATACCCGAAGACTGGATGCAGGGCCGCACGGCTTACGGCGGCCTGGTGGCGGCAATGACCTTGAAGCATATGCGCAGACAGGTGCCCCGGGGACGCAAGGTGCGCAGCCTTTCCTTCACCTTTGTGGGCCCGGTGGATGCCTCCCCCTTTGTTTTCCAGACCCAATTGCTGCGCTCGGGCAAATCCGTGACCACCATCGAATCCAAATTGATTCAGAACGATCAAATCTGCTGTACGGCAATGGCAAGTTTCGGCGGTGACCGGGATTCGGGTATCAAAATTCCGCCCGTAGAACGCCTGGGGATGCCGGATCCTGAAAAGGCCTTTGAACTGCCGTATATTGACGGGCTGACCCCGGCCTTTACCCGCCATTTCAACTATCGATGGGCCCTGGGCGACCTGCCGTTTTCAGGCAAGGGCGGCAGGGAAATCGGGGGATGGATGAATTTTCGGGAAGGAACAGACTGCCTCACCGAAGAGTGGCTGATCGCCCTGGCCGATGCCTGGCCGACGCCTGTTATTTCGGCCATAAAAGAGCCGGCCGCGGCCAGCACCCTCACCTGGGCCATGGGGTTCGTCCACCTGGACCGGGACACCTGCTCCCAAAATGAATGGTGGGCCTTTCACTGCGTGGTCGATACGGCGGAAAGGGGCTATGCCATTGAGCGGAGCACGGTCTGGGATCCAGAAGGGCGGGCAGCGATTTTCAGCCAGCAGACCACTGCCGTGTTTGCCTAAGGAGGACGATTTGATAGGTACCTTAGTGAACACCACTGCCATCATTCTGGGCGGGGTTGGCGGCGCCATGCTTGGGGAACGGGTTCCGGAACACTTAAAAGAACGGATGCCCATGGTTTTTGGTTGCTGTGCCCTGGGGCTTGGAATCGCCCTGGTCGTGAAAGTGACGTTTTTACCTGTTCCCGTGCTGGCGCTGCTGCTGGGCTCCATAGCGGGGGAACTGCTTGCCATTGAAAATAAACTTGAACGTCTTACCGACATGGTCCGTAACCGGGTGGATCATTGGGTTGCGCCAAAGGGAGAGCTGGATCGGCAGGCCTATATGGACCGGTTCATTGCAATTATGATCATCTTCTGTGTGAGCGGCGCCGGGATTTTTGGGGCTTTAAACGAAGGGATGACCGGCGATGCATCCCTGCTCATTGCCAAAGCTTTTCTCGACTTTTTCACCGCCGGGATATTTGCAACCACCCTGGGAGTGACAGTCGCCCTGCTGGCCATTCCGCAGTTTGCCATTCAGAGTCTGCTTTTTTTCAGTGCGGCATTGATTCTGCCTCTGACCACACCTGCCATTATCGGGGATTTTTCAGCTGTGGGCGGACTGTTGCTGTTGAGTGTCGGATTCCGGCTGTGCAATCTGGTCGCCTTCCCATTGGCCAACATGCTGCCGTCTCTTTTAATTGTTATGCCGCTTTCCGCACTCTGGGCCCAATTTTTTCCGGTGTAAGATAAACAATTAAATTCGGCAGGGTGAAGAGATTGTGGTTCTTTGGGACGGATAACCGCTGCCGGACCAGGACAATGGCCCTGGCCCGGCAAGGTGTAAGATAA
>CALGAJ010000181.1 GCA_937951975.1 uncultured Desulfotignum sp. | reverse complement strand
CATCAAAGGTCATCAACCGGTCGATAATACCGGCGGGTGTGAGCTCGATGACCCGGTTGACAAGCGTATTCACAAACTCATGATCATGGGAGGTGAACAGCACCACTTCCGGAAAATCGATCAGGCTGTTATTCAATGCCGTGATGGATTCGAGATCCAGGTGATTGGTGGGCTCATCCAGGATCAGGACATTGGATCGGGCAAGCATCATGCGGGAAAGCATGCAGCGCACCTTTTCCCCGCCGGAAAGTACATCCGTGGTTTTAAGGGCATCCTCTCCAGAAAAGAGCATGCGCCCCAGAAACGTGCGGGCAAAGCTTTCTCCCTCTTTGGGCGGGGCAAACTGGAGCAGCCATTCAATCAGGTTCAGGTTTCCGTTGAAATACCCCTGGTGCTCTTTGGGAAAATAGGAATGGCTGATGGTGGTTCCCCACCGGTACCAGCCTTTATCTGGTTCCATTTCTCCTGCAATGATCTGGAAGAGGGTGGTTTTGGCCAGGCTGTTATTTCCCATGAAAGCGATTTTGTCATTTTTATTGACGGTAAAACTGACATTATCAAGAATCTTTTCCCCGTCAATGGTCTTTGAAAGCCCTTCCACTTCAAGAATAATATTGCCGCAGGGCCGTTCCGGGGCAAACCGGATAAACGGGTAATTTCTGGAGGATACGGGCATGTCTTCAAGGGTCAGTTTTTCCAGCAGTTTTTTTCTGGACGTGGCCTGTCTGGACTTGGACGCGTTGGAAGAAAATCTCTGGATAAAAGTCTTGAGTTCATTGGCCCGGTCCGTGATCTTTTTGTTGTCCGCCTGTTTTTGCTTCAGGTTCAACTGGCTGGCCTGGTACCAGAAATCATAATTGCCCGCATATACGGCAATTTTATTAAAATCAATATCTGCAATATGGGTGCAGACCTGATTCATGAAATGCCGGTCATGGGATACCACGATGACGGTATTTTTAAACCGGTACAAAAAGTCTTCAAGCCAGGCGATGGAGTGAATGTCCAGATTGTTGGTGGGCTCATCGAGCAACAGCACATCCGGGTTTCCAAACAGTGCCTGGGCCAGGAGGACCCGCACTTTTTCGCCGCCTTCCAGCTCTTTCATTTTTCTGGTGTGAAGGGTTTCCGCAATACCCAGATTTTTGAGCAGGACCGCTGCTTCAGACTCTGCGTCATATCCGTTCATTTCCTCAAATTCAATTTCCAGCTCCCCGGACCGGAGACCATCTTCATTTGAAAAATCAGGCTTTGCATACAACGCTTCCCGTTCAGCCATGACTGCGTACAGTTTTTTGTGCCCCATGATGACCGTATCCAGCACCCCGTGTGTGTCAAAGGCAAAATGATCCTGTCGTAATACGGCAATTCTTTCTTTGGGGCCTACACTGATGTCGCCGGCATCCGGTTCAATTTCTTTTGCCAGAATTTTTAAAAAAGTGGATTTTCCCGCGCCATTGGCCCCGATAAGCCCGTAACAGTTTCCGGGTTTGAACATGATGTTTACATCTTTAAACAGCACCCGCTTGCCATAGGCCAAGGCTATGTTATTTGCACAGATCATAGGTATGTCAGCTTCCTTGTTATCCAATAAAAAACCACAGGAGAGTATCCTGTGGCTGAAAAAAAATGCATATTGCCGGTTCTTTTAATAAAAAGCAAGCCTTTTAAAGGAAGAAGGCAATGAAAAATTATCTGTTGTTTCCGGGTCATAGTTTGGGTATCTTGGGACAATTCGTCAAATGAATGAGTTTGATACTGACCATTGGAATGCACCCATGAATAAAAATTTAATTTCCTGTCAGATAAATGATCGATCCGAAGCACCCGGGGATGCTTTGTTTGATGTTGCAAACAAAGAAATAACCCGTCTTGTATATCATTTTCACAGCAGTCTGCCTGGTTACAGCCCCACCCCGCTGGTCGGTCTGCCGGGGCTGGCCGGTTATCTGGGAATCAAGGCGCTGTTTGTCAAAGATGAAAACCGCCGCTTTGATTTAAAGGCGTTCAAGGTCCTGGGGGCAAGCTATGCCATGGCAAAATGCCTGGGTGAGGTGATCGGACTGGGCGATGATGATTTAACCTACCAAAACATTATGGCTGAAAAATCCAAATATGAGCATCTCACTTTTGTTACGGCAACGGACGGCAATCATGGAAGAGCGGTTGCCTGGGCAGCGAAACTGTTCGGCTGCAAAGCGGTGGTATATCTGCCCAAAGGGTCTTCTCCGGGCAGGTTGGAAGCCATCAGAAATTATGGGGCCAGGGCATCGATCACAGGGATGAACTTTGATGACAGCGTGATCCATGCCAGTCAGAAAGCACGGGAAAACGGCTGGACACTTCTCCAGGACACATCCTGGGAAGGGTATGAAAAAGTCCCGCGCCATATCATGCAGGGCTATTCAACACTGATAACGGAATCCATCGGCCGGGGGCAGATGAACTTTCCGACCCATGTCTTTGTACAGGCGGGTGTCGGTTCGTTTGCCGCAGCCATGCTTGCATCTCTCACCAGCCTGGCTCAGGGGACGGCACCGAAATTTATTGTTGTGGAACCCAAAGGTTCCCCCTGTCTGTTTGAATCCATCAAAAAAAAGGAACGGGTCAGGATTGAAGGGGATTTGGCCACCATCATGGCGGGACTTTCCTGCGGCGAGCCGAGCCTTATGGCGTGGGAGATACTCAAATCAGGCGCTGGTGCATTTTTAATGTGCGCTGATGAGGTCGCCCGAAGAGGAATGAAGGTCCTGGGAAATCCCCTGGCAGGTGATCCATGTATCGTTTCCGGCGAATCCGGAGCGGTAACACTCGGCGCCTTGTTTGAAATCATGACGGATAAAGATAACCGGAAAACAAGAAAGGATCTCGATCTGAACAGCGATTCCAGCGTATTGCTGTTTTCAACCGAGGGAGATACGGATCCGGAGGTGTACCGGGACATTGTCTGGGCTTAAAACAGAGATTTCGCCGTTGCTCCCGGCACTGGATTGGGTCGTTACCGCAATGAAAATGGCAGATACCTCTTTAAGGAGACGTTATGCAAATTTCCCGTTCACCGAACGGGACAAAGAAACCATTTTAAAAGGGTTAATCAATGCCTAAAATATTCATGCTTCTGCTTGTGGCGGCTCTGGTCCATTGCGGATGCAACCGGTCATTGCCGGCGGCGGACAGCGAACTTCAGGTAACCCGCACGAAGGTGATGTCGGGACTCAGTGATCCATGGGATCTGGTCTTTGCACCGGACGGGACCATGCTGTTTACGGAAAAATGCCGGGGGCTGTCTGTGCGAACCCTGGATGGGGAGGTCCGGCGGTTGTTTGGAACTGCCGGCGCGGTTCTGGCGGCCCAGGATTTTTTTTGCCAGGGACAAAGCGGGATGCTGGGGGTGGCCCTGGATCCGGCGTTTGATGAAAACCGCCGGGTATACGTGTACATGGCTTCAAATGCCGGCGGAACCAGGACCAACCGGGTTGTTCGCCTCAAAGTTGACAAAGATTACGCCGGCATTTCCGACCGCAGGGATATTGTCACCGACATCTCATTCAAGCAGTCATTAAACCGGTGGGGCGGTGCCGGTGCCCACAGCGGCGGCCGCATCCGGTTCAGCCCGTTTGACGGTTATCTTTACGTCACCACCGGCGACAACCATGACGGGCCGCTGCCCCAGGATCTTTCCCGCCTGGGGGGCAAGGTCCTGCGGATCGATCGTGACGGCAACCCTGCACCCGGGAACCTTTCCCCTGCCGGCGGTGATCCGCGTATCTTCACGTATGGTCACCGCAATGTGCAGGGCATTGATTTTCATCCTGTCACGGGCCGGGCCTTTGTCAGTGAACATGGCCCCGGCCATGACGATGAGGTGACCCTTCTGGCACCGGGCGGTAACGGCGGCTGGGACCCCGCGCCCGGAAAAGGGGTGTCCTGTCCGGCGGATTATTGCGGGTACACGTCCAATAATCCCGACGGCACACCAACACCCATGACCGACCTGGACCGGTTTCCGGACGCACTCAAACCGTCATGGAACAACCGGGGTGTTTCCGAGGGGATGAGTCCGTGCGTCTTCCTGAAAGGATCGCACTGGAAGGGTTGGGAAAACCGGCTGGCGGTGGGATTTCTGCGCGGGGCACGCATCGAGCTGTTGGAGATGGACGCGGAAGGTATGACCGTTGGCGCCGCTGTTATCGCCGGCCTGCCCAAAGAACGGATCCGGTCCCTTGTTCCGGGGCCGGACGGCGCACTGTATGCGGCCATTGACGCAGGAGAGATCTGGCGGCTGGAAATCGTTGTACCGTAAACGCTTCAGGAGTAAAACGATGAAGGAGGCAAACCCATGGCAAATATCGTTGTCTGTGCGGACGGCACCTGGAACCGGCCGGAAGAAGATCTTGAAAAAGATTTTCCGACCAATGTATTGAAACTGGCCCGGGCCGTTGACCCGGGTGCCGGCAATGCAAAGCAGCATGTGTTTTATGACTGGGGACTGGGATCGTATCACAGCAGCCTGAGTGCCGGTGTCACAGGCCGGGGGATCCACAAAAATATCCTGGATGGATACCGGTATATCGTTCAGAACTATGCGCCGGAAGACAGGATCTTTCTGTTCGGTTTCAGCCGGGGCGCCTATATCGTCAGGGCGTTGTGCGGCCTGATCAACAACTGCGGCATCTTGAAAAGACCCGATGCCAACCGGATTGCCGAAGCCTGGAAAATTTACAAAAATCCGTTGGAGAAATACAAGCCGGACGGCGAGGCGGCCTTGCGGTTTCGGAACATATGCAGCCATCTGTCCAAAGAGGTGTATTTTGTCGGGGTCTGGGACACGGTGGGGGCGCTGGGAATCCCTTTCAGCATTATGGGACTGTTTGATCACCACGATGAGTTCTATGACACTAAAATGGGATCCAATGTGTTGTTTGCCCGCCACGCCCTGGCCATTGATGAGAAACGGGAAGATTTCGAACCCACGATCTGGACCTCCCGGCCGGGGGTGGATCTGAAACAGGTCTGGTTTGCCGGTGTTCACTCCGATATCGGCGGGTCCTATCCCCCTGACAGGGAAACCGGTATCCGGGCGTCAGACACCCCTCTGGCATGGATGCTGGACGAGGCGGCAGATGCCGGGCTCCGGATCGAGTCGCACATAAGGGACTCTCTGACAGAGGGTGCCAGGGGAAAGATTCACAGGTCCCGCAACCATGTGTACCGGTTCAAGTCCCCCCTGCACCGGCCCCTGATAATTGAAGACAAACCCGTTAAAATTCATCCCAGTGTCAAAACCCGGTACATGGCGGACAAAAGTTACCGTCCTTTGGAATTAAAAAAACTGGTGGAACAGTTCGGATGGGACCATCTGGATGTGGGCGCATGATTTTCAGCATTTTCTGCCGGTATTTAAGGCGTCATTGAAAAACCGGTTCAAAGTGCGTATAAGTAAAATCTGGTTATGTGGTGCTGCCTGACTGACGGGTGTGCCGGGCTGAATCATATGGATCACAAAATAACATAAGGAGAGAGAAAATGGGTATTATATCCTGGATTATCATGGGGCTGATCGTCGGAGCTCTCGCAAAATTCATCATGCCGGGCAAAGATCCCGGGGGATTTATTGTCACCATACTGCTGGGCATTGCCGGTGCGTTTGTCGGCGGGTTTATCGGATCCGGTCTGGGCCTTGGCACCGTGACCGGGTTTAATCTGGGCAGTTTTTTTCTGGCAACCGGGGGAGCGGTGATTCTCCTGATTCTGTACCGTATGATAAAAAAATAATTGCGCTGAAAACAGCGGATATTTGATTGATGATTAACACGGAAACACTGGCCGTTGCCTGCGGCATCGGCAGTGCCGCAGCCTGGGGGGCCGGGGATTTCAGCGGCGGTATGGCGTCCCGAAAGGGCAATGTGCTGACCGTGGTGCTGGTTTCCCAGTTCATCGGCGGTCTGTTCCTGCTGGGGATGGCTGTTTTATCCGGTGAAACCATGCCCCCGGTCAGGCACCTGGTGTACGGGGCGTTTGCCGGTGTTTTCGGCAACATCGGGCTGATCGCGCTTTACCGGGGGTTGTCCACCGGGCGCATGGGCATTGTGGCACCGTTGTCAGCCGTACTCACGGCCCTGGTGCCCATCGGATATACGGCCGTTTTTGCCGGCCTTCCCTCCATGACCCGGTTTGCCGGGTTTGTGTGTTTCGGCATTGCCGTGTGGCTGTTGTCTTCGGCAGATACCGGGTTCCGCATGACCGGCCGGGAGCTTTTGCTGTCCTGTATTGCGGGCGCGGGATTCGGCCTGTTTTTCATTTTTATTGATAAAGCCAATGACCTGGCCATTTTCTGGTCCCTGGTCTGGGCCCGGGTGGCATCGGTTGCCTTTTTATTCACCGTGGTGATGGTGGTGGGGAAAACGGGCACTCCCAAGGCGGGGCAGTGGCTTTTTATTGTCATGAGCGGTGTCCTGGATGCCCTGGGCAACCTTTTGTTTTCCACAGCCGCCCACCTGGGCCGCCTGGATGTGTCCGCCGTGCTGTCTTCTCTTTATCCGGCCGCCACAGTGCTGCTGGCCTGGCTGTTTCTCAGAGAAAAACTGCGGCCCCGGCAGTGGATGGGGGTGGGAATCGCATTTGTCGCGTTGGGACTGATTTCCATATGATGAATCAAACCGCTTCTCATACGGATGTTCACGATGACACGGCCCAGGTCTGCCGGGTGGCGGGATTTGCTTTTTTGCTGAACCTGTTTTTAGCGGTCATGAAATGGTTTCTGGCCGTGTCATCCGGCAGTCTGGCCATCATGGCCAGTGCCATTGATTCCGGGACGGATGCCATTGCATCGTTTGTGATTTACGGCGGTGTCAAACTGTCCACCAAAAAAACAAAGGCATTTCCCCTGGGATTGTATAAGCTGGAAAATGTGGCATCCGTTCTCATTGCCATATTTATTTTCATTGCCGGGTATGAAATCGTCGGTCAGATTTTTTCAGGTTCATCAGAACCTCCCCGGATCCCGCTGCCCTATATCTGGCTGTTGCTGGCAGCCACGCTGATGATCTTTTTTTTCGGAAGATATGCCATTCGTGTCGGCCATCGGACCCATTCCCCCACATTGATTGCCGAAGGGCGGCACCGCCAGGTGGATGTGCTGTCTTCCATCGTGGTTCTGATTGCAGCATTGATGGGATATCTGGGGGTGGACTGGCAGATCCGGGGGATTTCCATCGATCAGATGGGGGCGTGTCTGATTCTGGTGTTCATTGTCCGGGCCGGATGGGATCTTTTGTCCGACGGCATGCGGGTGCTTTTGGATGCATCCATTGATTTTGCCACCCTGGACCGGATTCAAAAGATTATTAAAAAAGATCCATTGGTGGACCGGATCGTTGATCTGTCCGGCCGGAATGCCGGCCGGTTTCAGTTTATCCATGCACAAGTGACCGTGAGGACACAGGATCTTGAAAAAGCCCACCAGGCCAGTGAGCACCTGGAAGCAAAAATCCGGGAACAGATCCCGCATATAGAAAAAATCACTATTTTATATGAACCTCAGAAAAGAACCCGGATCCGGATTGCCGTGCCCCTGGCGGACGAGACCGGCCGGATCAGCGGGCATTTTGGTGAAGCGCCCGAGTTTGCGGTGGTTCACGTTCAGCGCAGGGACCAGATCGTTCAGAAAAAAGACATCCTGAAAAATCCCTATACAGCCACCGAAACCGCCAAAGGCATCCGGGTAGCGGAATGGCTGATAAAGACCGGTGTCGATCATGTGGGCATGAAAGAAGATATCTCCCGCAAAGGGCCGGGCTATGTGCTTGCCAATGGCGGAATCAAGGTTCACCTGATTTCCTGCGACCATCTTGATGCCGCCATTGATGAGATCGTGGCCGCCGGAATTTGAATTCAGCGGTTTTTTCTGCGGCAGCCGCCCCCCATGCCCCGGCCGCCACCGCCTCCCATACCTCTTCCACCGCCGGCAACGCCTCTGCCGC
>CALGAJ010000180.1 GCA_937951975.1 uncultured Desulfotignum sp. | reverse complement strand
GCTCAAACAGGATGAACTGGCCTGGGAGGCAGAACTGGAAAGATTCAAGCAGTTTCAGAGTATCTGGCGCCACCAGGGCTTACTTCCCATGATAAGAGCGTTGCTTTCCTCATTCAACGTGGGGGCCAGGATGCTGGCATCCCCTTCCGGGGAAAGGCGATTGACCAATGTGCTCCATCTGGCAGAACTGGTCCAGTCAGCTGCGGCTGATCTTGACGGAGAACAGGGCGTCATAAGGTGGTTGGCGGAACAGATTGAAAACCCCCAGGAAGGCGTTGATGATCAGATTCTTCGCCTTGAAAGTGATCAGGCCCTGGTTCGGGTGGTGACCATCCACAAAGCAAAGGGCCTGGAATATCCGTTGGTGTTCCTTCCTTTTATATGTAATTTCAGAAAGGTAACCGCAAAAAATTCTTCCATCATAAAAATTCATGAACCGGACGGGACTGTCCGCATGGTGGTGAACCCGGAAGCAGAGGATCTTGAAAAAGCGGATCAGGAGCGGCTGGCAGAGGACCTGCGTATCCTTTATGTTGCCATGACCCGGGCCTGCCATGCCTGCTGGCTGGGAATGGGGGTGATGGGGAAGGTCACAAAGAAATCAGGAGAAACAACAGACCTACACCAGTCAGGCATCGGCTATCTGCTCAAAGGAGGGGACATGATTTTAACGGCTGAGCTGCCGGATATCCTTGCAGAGGTCAAAGGGGATTGTGATGCCGTCTTTGTTGCCCCCCTGCCGGATCCGTCCCTGGATATCGCGGTCCCGGAAGTGGAAATGCAAGAACTTCTGCCTGCCAGAAAATTTACCGGAACCATTCCTAAAACCTGGCGGATCACCAGTTACTCCGGGTTACTCTCCGGTGCTGCCATGCCGGATATCGGAGAATACACCGGCACTTCTCTCAATGAAACCGTCCTGGATTCTCCAGACTCCCCGGCACAGGATCAGCTTCAGGAGAGCTCGGGAGAAGAAAGTCAGTCCCTGGTTGTGACCCCGGGTGCCCGATCCATTCATACTTTTGCCCGGGGGCCTGAGCCGGGAACCTTTCTCCACGATATCCTGGAATGGGCTGCGCATACGGGATTTGACCGGGTAGTTCATGATACTGCCGCCACCCGGGATAAGATCAACAGTCTTTGTACCCGAAGAGGCTGGGACTTGTGGTCCGGTGTTCTCGGGGACTGGCTTTTGAGATTACTTCAAACCCCTTTGCTGTTGTCTGAAACATCCATTACCCTGTCCGATCTTGGCGTAGACCGGTGCAGGGCGGAAATGGAATTTCTCTTCGCAGCCCACCAGGTGGATATCGGTTATCTGGACCGGCTGGTGACAAATGCAGTGCTGCCGGGCATGGTCCGGCCGGTATTGCGGCAGGACCGGGTAAACGGCATGCTCAAAGGATTCATCGATCTTGTGTTCTGTTATGCGGGCCGGTATTTTGTCCTGGATTACAAATCCAATTATCTGGGTGAAGACTCGAACGCCTATGGTCAGGATGCCATGGCTCATGCCATGGCCGGACACCGGTATGATCTTCAATACCTGCTATACACGCTGGCCCTTCACCGGCTGCTCAAGGCCCGTCTTGCAGGGTATGACTACGAACGGGATGTGGGGGGCGTGGTGTATCTGTTTTTAAGAGGGGTGAACGAATCCGGCCGGGGGGTCTATGCGGACAAACCTTCGGCAGGCCTGATCAATGAACTGGACAAATTATTCAAGGAAAAAGAATCCCATGATGTCCTTTGCTGAATTTTTCGACCTGATTCATGTCTGGACGGCCCGGGGGTGGCTCAGGTCCATTGATCAGGCATTTGTGATTTTTTTACACCGCCGGGATCCGGCCGCCTCTTCAATGGTGCTTCTTGGTGCCGCCCTTGCCAGCCATCAGCTGGGGCGGGGCCATATCTGCCTGGACATTGACAGTGCTTTGACTGATCCTGACGGCACCCTCTCCCTTCCCCCGGAAGGAGAGACAGGAGAGGATATGCCTGCCAAGCCCTCTCAGATTCTTCGTGATATTACCAAAGAGCGCTGGGTGAATAATTTTTCCAATTCGGCTCTGGTGGGCAAGGACACAGAAACCACGCCCCTGGTTCTGCAGCAGGACCGCCTTTATCTTCGGCGGTATTGGCAGTATACTCGGCAGGTGGCCCGGGAAATTTTCGACAGGGCCGGACAGACACTCCCCGTTCCCGGAGATCTGGAAAATCGCCTGGATGAACTGTTTGACAATTTGAGAAGCCCCGAAGAAAAGAAAAAACAGACCATCCATTGGCAGAGTGTGGCAACCGCTATGGCGGCCTCTTCCAGGTTCAGCGTTATCTCCGGAGGGCCGGGGACTGGTAAAACTACCACAGTGGTTCAGGTACTGGGCCTGCTCCAGGGAATCGCCATAGAACAGGGCAAGCGGCTTCGAATACGTCTGGCCGCACCAACGGGAAAGGCCGCAGCGAGGCTCATTGAATCCATATCCATGGCCAGGATGCTTCTGCCGGAAAAACTCAGGCCCCACATCCCCACCGAGGTCACCACCCTTCACCGGCTTTTAGGGACCCGTCATGATACCCGCCGGTTTATCCATAACCGGAATAATCGGCTTCATGTGGATCTTCTGGTGGTGGACGAGGCCTCCATGATCGACCTTGAAATGATGGATGCCCTGATGGATGCCTTGCCATCTCATGCAAGACTGATCCTGATAGGCGATAAAGATCAGCTATCCTCAGTGGAAGCCGGATCCGTGCTTGGAGATATCTGCACAAATGCATCCAATCCCAGTTATCTTTCAGAAACCGTAAATTACATCAAAAATGCGACGGGCTTTGACCTTTCGGCGTTTTCAGGCCCTGGAACCGGGTTGGACCAGCGGATCGTGCTGTTGAGAAAAAGCCACAGATTTCATGAAAACAGCGGAATCGGAGCCCTGGCCCGTGCAGTGAACCAGGGCGACGGAAAACAGATCTCCAGGGTATGGAAAAAAGGATATGCCGATATTTCCCAGCTTGTAGTCCAATCCTGTGACGATGCAGGATTTAGAAGCCTGGTACTGGACGGCAACCCGAAATCATTCCCACATGCAGATAAAAATGGTGCTGGATACAGGAAATATCTTGAAATCATGACCAGGGGCCCCGGGGTCTGGCCATCGGAGGAACACTGGTTCAGGGCCATCCTGGAGAGCTTTGACCAGTTTCAGCTGCTAAGCCCCGTTCGCAAAGGAGATTGGGGTGTGGAAGGGCTGAATATCAACACCGTCCGGATTCTTCACAATGCAGGATTGATACGATCCACTCAGGGATGGTATCCGGGCCGGCCGGTAATGGTCACCCGGAACGACTATGGCCTTGGGCTCATGAACGGGGATATCGGTATTGTTCTTGAAGTGGGAAATGACGGCCAAAACAATAATGAAGAAGAAACCCTGACTGAAAAGGCACTGAGGGTGATCTTTCCCATGGCGGATGGCTCTTTGAAACAGGTGCTTCCCTCACGCCTCGAAGCCGTTGAAACGGTCTATGCCATGACCGTTCACAAATCCCAGGGATCGGAGTTTGACCATACAGCCCTGGTCATGCCCGATACCATGAGTCCGGTGCTGACCCGGGAGCTGATCTACACCGGCATCACCCGGGCCCGGTCTTTTTTCACCCTGGCAGGATCATCCACCCATATACTGGCCTCAGCAGTGAAGCAGCAGACCCATCGGGCCTCCGGACTCGGAGACTTATTATTCCACGGATGAAGTTGCTCATAGTAGATCTCATCCAGCATACCGTCATTTTTATGGTATGCCAAACGAATTAGACAGATTTAAAAAGATGATATAAGATGTTGAAAGGAATGAATTGTTTAACAATCTCAGGTGATTTCAGATAAAAAAAGATGATAAACGATATCTGAAATGGTGGAGGCGGCGGGAGTTGAACCCGCGTCCGAAAACCATCATCCCAGGCTTCTACATGCTTATCCTGAACTTTAAAATTAGCTTTGTTGTCTCCTTCAGGAGGGATCCTACAAAGTTTAGCCTGAAAAATTCAACTGATCAGGCTCAGGCAACCTGAACAGCGGTCTTGCAAAGTCGACGCCCTGGCCTGAGATTTGCAAGAGGAATCTCAGCAGGACGGCACCTGGTGTTAAGCAGCTACAGCGTAATTATAATCGTCTGCGATTATGTTTAAGACTTTGCCAGGTTTACGAGCTGACAAAAGACTCGGCATGCTACCTTGGGCTTCAAAATCTCCGTCGAAACCATTTCGCCCCCGGATTGTCAAAGATCATTTATTCATGACTGAATATGTAATAATATAATGTATGCCCGTCAAATGTCAATATGGATCTTTAAACGGAGTATTTCTTGCGTTCCCGGTCCAGGTCCCGTTTCACATCCCGTTCCTTGATGTCCTGGCGCTTGTCATACAGTTTTTTGCCCTTGCCAAGACCCAGCAGGACCTTGATCTTGTTATTTTTGAAATAAATTTTCAGCGGTACCAGGGTATAACCTCTTTCCTTGATTTTTCCGATGAGTTTGGAGATTTCTCTTTTGTGAAGTAAAAGCTTTCGGGA
This sequence comes from uncultured Desulfotignum sp., assembly GCA_937951975.1. Lineage (GTDB taxonomy): Bacteria > Desulfobacterota > Desulfobacteria > Desulfobacterales > Desulfobacteraceae > Desulfotignum. The sequence continues at coordinate 14,667 of CALGAJ010000180.1, read as the reverse complement.
CCGCAACGGCTCATGGTTGTCATTGTAGGCAAACTTATAAGGCGAAATATGCAGCTGCCGGAGAAATACCTCTCCGCGTTTTATATCCGCATAGGCATCCTTGAAACTGACCCGGCCCTCACGGATCGCTTTGACTTCGGATCCGACCAGAACCATGCCGGCTTCAAATTCCTCATCAATGTGATAGTTGTGCCGGGCTTTTTTGTTGGTGGCGATCAGTTTGACATAGTCAGCAGCCATGGCTAATCCTCCGTTTCTTTGTAAGGCAGAATCTCTTTATATTCTTCCTGGATAAACCGGATGATTTCCTGCACCGTGGTGAATTGAATCAGTTCTTCAGACATCTGCCGGGCTTTTTCAATATCAATGTCCCGGACCATTTTTTTGATGACCGGTATGGACGCGGAGTTCATGGACAGATGCCTGATGCCGATTCCCAGCAGTACCGGTATGTTGATGGGATCACCTGCCATTTCACCGCACATGACCACCTCGATATCATTTCTCCGGGCCGCTTCAAACGTCATTTTGATCATCTTGATCACTGCGGGATTCAATGCCTGATACAGATGGGCCACCCGGCGGTTGCGCCGGTCAATGGCCATGGAATACTGGATCAGGTCATTGGTGCCGATACTGAAAAAATCCACCTGTCCGGCCAGTTCATCTGCCATGAGCACGGCGGACGGCACCTCGATCATGATGCCCAGAGGAATATCCTTGTTAAACACTTTTTCATCACGCTCCAGCTCCGCCACGGCCTGGCGGATAACCGCTTTGACCTCGATCAGTTCCTCCATGCATGAAATCATTGGAATCAGCAGCTTGATGTGCCCGAATGCACCGGCCCGGAGAATGGCCTTGATCTGGGTGATGAAAATCTTTTTATTCTCCAGACAGAAACGGACCGCTCTGAGTCCTAACGCAGGATTGGCCTCTTCCACCGGATCAATATATGGATTGAATTTGTCTCCGTTGATATCCAGGGTACGGATGGTCACGGACTGAGGCGCCATCAGTTCCGCCAGTTCCTTGTATTTGAGCAGCAGCTCCTCTTCGGTGGGAAACCGTTTCAAATCCAGATACAGGAATTCAGTCCTGAAAAGTCCGATGCCCGACGCCCCGTTGTCTTTGGCAGACACCACTTCTTCAACCAGCTCAATATTGGCCATCAGGTTCAGGGCCACGCCGTCCCGGGTGATGGCCGGCAAATGGCTTTCCCGTTCAATATCGGCCCGGTAGGCTTCAAACCGGGCCAGTCGCTCTTCATATCTGAACAGCGTGTCTTCTTCCGGATTGATGATGATCAGTCCGGAAGAACCATCCACAATCAGAATATCATCATTGCTGATACTGGCCGTGGCCCGGGCCAGGCCGAAAACCGAAGGGATTTTCAGTGATTTGGCCACAATCCCGGTATGGGAATCTTTGCCGCCCCGATCCGTGACAAAGCCCTTAATACGCTCCAGCTGGATCTGACTGGCATCGGCCGGGGTCAGATCATGGGCCACGATAATGACCCGTTTGTTGATGTCGGCTATTTTTATATTCCGTGCACCCAGCAGATTGGCCATGATTTTGTCGGAAACCTGGACAATGTCGTTGACGCGGGACTGCAAGTATGGGTCGTCCACCTGCTGAAACATCAGTTTGGTCTGGCGGGAAATTTTTCTCAACGCCCATTCCGCATTGATCTGTTCATTTTGAATGGTTTCAATGGTCCTGCCGTAAAGCATTTTATCCTTGAACAGCGCCATATGTGTTTCAAGGATGTTCAGTGTATCACTCACGTCCTTATCCAGAGATTTGATGACCCGGGCATGTTCTTTTTTGGCTTTTTCCACCGCATGTTTAAACCGGTCAATCTCTTTGGGCAGCATGGCTTTGGAAATCGGATATCGTTCAATGATATTGACCCCTTCCCTGTCCACCACATAGGCTTTGCCGATGCAGATACCCGGGGAACCGCTGATCCCTTTGAGAACCAGTTCGCGGGATTTTTTTTGCGTCATGGCGTCAACTCTCCAAACCCGTTATCGAAAAAGGCTTTTATCTGTTCCAGAATCGTTGCATCCTCCCGGGATTCCGCCTGAATGTGAATGTGGGTGCCTTTTTTGGCGCATAAAGTCAAAATATCAATAATGCTGGATGCATCCACCTGTGTATTTCCATCGGACAACCATATGTTTTTTTCAGCGTTCATGGCCATTTGTGCGATTCTGGCCGCCGGCCGGGCATGCATTCCCAAATCGTTCAAGATAATGGTTTGATGGGAAATTTGTATCAGTCTGTTCAATCTGAGCGTCTTTCTATCCTTCTATAAAAAAATTTTCTTCTTTTATATGATTCCATGGTAAAAGTCAATCAACCCGATGAAGGGTATTTTAATATTGCAGTTATGATATATCATACTCCCCACGGGTTTTGCCAGATGGTTTTACCTGCTGCCGGAAGAGCGATTAAAAGCTTTGCCGACCGTGTTTTTGTATGATATAGGAAATGATTCCGGTTTTTTTGAAATAAACTGAAATTAAAAAACAATTAATAATTCTGGATCTGACACGTATGATTGTAATTCACGTATGAACTTGTTTGAATCAAAACCCGATCTTCCGGGAAACCCGGGCCGGTATGATGCCCGGTCCATTGAAATTCTAAAAGGTCTGGATCCGGTCAAACGCCGGCCGGGCATGTATACGGACACCACCAGTCCGGACCATCTGGTATTTGAAGTCATTGACAACAGCGTGGATGAAGCCATTGCCGGATTTGCAGATACCATCGAGGTTGTGTTGAAATCGGACGGCGGTGTGTCAGTGACCGACAACGGCCGGGGCATGCCCGTGGATGTGCATCCGGAAGAAGGCATCTCCGGGGTGGAGCTGATCATGACCCGGCTTCATGCCGGGGCCAAGTTTTCCAACAAAGATTATGCGTTTTCCGGCGGACTTCACGGCGTGGGGGTTTCAGTGGTCAATGCCCTGTCATCCCGCCTGGAGATCACTATTTTTCGAAACGGCCATGAATATGCCGTCGGGTTTGAAAACGGCATCAAAACCCGGGACCTGGAACAGGTAAAAACTGCTGATTCGGAAAAATCCGGCACTTCCGTTCTTTTTTATCCCAATCCCCAATTTTTTGAACGCACGGTTTTTTCAAAGAGCGCCATTCAAACCGCATTAAAATCAAAAGCAGTTCTGTGCCCCGGGCTGAAAACCTGTTTTCTGGATGAAGCCAGTGGTGAAAAAAACGTCTGGACCTATGAACAGGGGCTGGATGAATATCTGGCAGAAAGTCTCAAGGACCAGGAAACCCTTTTTGACAAACCATTTACCGGCGAATGCCGGACGGACGATTTTCAGGCCATGTGGGCGGTCAACTGGATGACTGAATCCGGACACATTCTGGAAGAAAGCTATGTCAACCTGATTCCCACGCGCCTGGGCGGCACCCATGTCAACGGATTCAGGTCCGGGCTTCTGGAATCTTTGCGGGAATTCTGTAAATTCCGGAATCTTCTTCCCAAAGGCCTGTATCTGGCACCCGAGGACATCTGGAACACAGTGGGATATGTGCTGTCGGTCAAACTGTCTGAAGCGCAATTCTCCGGCCAGACCAAAGAACGGCTGTCATCCCGGCACTGTGCAGGTCTGGTGAATCTCCAGGTGCGGGATGCCTTCAGTCTGTGGCTCAACCAGCATGTGGACCGGGGAGAAGCTCTGGCGGAACTGGTCATGGACCATGCCCGGGCCCGGGTGAGAAAATCCAGAAAAATCGTCCGCAAACCCGCATCCAACGGCGGGGTGATGCCGGCCAAACTGTCGGACTGTACCAGCGATGATCAGCAGCGCAGGGAGCTGTTTTTCGTGGAAGGGGACTCGGCCGGCGGATCAGCCAAGCAGGCCCGGGATCGGCGGTTCCAGGCCATTATGCCGTTGCGGGGCAAGATTTTGAACACCTGGGACATGGCCCCGGCCGCTATCATGGAATCCAAAGAGATCCGGGATATTGTCCAGGTTCTGGGGGTGCTGCCCGGAGAAGCGGATCTGGCCCGGCTGCGATACAGCAAAATCTGTATTCTGGCGGATGCGGATTCCGACGGTCTGCATATTGCCACCCTTTTGTGTGCCTTGTTTCTCAGACATTTTCCAGACATCGTGAAAACCGGTCATGTATTCATGGCCATGCCGCCTTTGTACCGGATCGATGTGGGCAAAGAGGTGTTTTATGCCCTGGATGACGAGGAGAGGCAAAGTATTGTCAAACGCATCAACCGCCGGAAAAAACCGGGCAAAATCCATGTTCAGCGGTTCAAGGGATTGGGAGAGATGAATCCGGCCCAGCTCAAGGAAACCACCATTGCACCGGATTCAAGGCGTCTGGTACAGTTGACCGTGGATGCGGCGGATACCCTGGCCGATGTCTATGAAACCATGGACATGCTTCTGGGGAAAAAACGGGCCAAAGACAGAAAAGAATGGATCGAGGCACAGGGTGACATCAAAGAGATCGAATAACGTGGATGAACCGCAGGTTCCCGAAATGGACGAACACGAGCAGATCGCTTTTCAGGAATTTGCCAGAAAAGCATATCTCAATTATTCCATGTATGTGATTCTGGACCGGGCCCTGCCCCATATCGGGGACGGGTTGAAACCGGTGCAGCGGCGCATTGTGTATGCCATGAGTCAACTGGGACTTTCCTCCACAGCTAAATTCAAGAAATCCGCCCGGACCGTGGGTGATGTGCTGGGAAAATTTCATCCCCATGGAGACACGGCCTGTTATGAAGCCATGGTGCTCATGGCCCAGCCGTTTTCACTACGGTATCCTCTGGTGCAGGGCCAGGGCAACTGGGGAGATCCCAATGATCCCAAATCCTTTGCTGCCATGCGGTATACCGAATCCCGGCTTTCCAGATACGCGGACCTTCTGCTGGATGAACTGGATCAGGGCACGGTGGAATGGGTGCCTAATTTCGACGGCACATTGAATGAACCCCGGCTGTTGCCGGCCCGGCTTCCCAATCTGCTGCTCAACGGCACCACCGGGATTGCCGTGGGCATGGCCACCAGTATTCTGCCTCATAATCTCAGGGAAGTGGCCAAAGCCCTGGTGCTGCTCATAGAAGACGATACTGCTTCTCTGGATGACCTGGTCAAGCATATCAAGGGACCTGATTTCCCCACTGCCGCTGAAATCATCACTCCGCCCAAAGAGATCAAAACCATCTATGAAACCGGTTCCGGACGGATCAAAATGCGGGCCCGGTTCCGCATCGAGGACGGGGATATTGTTTACCATGCCCTGCCCTATCACGCATCGGCTGAAAAGATTTATGAACAGATTGCCGCCCAGATGGCGGATAAAAAACTGCCCATGGTCAGTGACATCAGAGATGAATCCGATCATGAAGACCCCATCCGTTTGGTGGTGATTCCCAAGTCCGGCCGGGTGGATCTGTCAGCGTTGACCGATCATCTGTTTGCCACAACCGATCTGGAAAAATCCTATTCGTTTAATATGAACATGATCGGAATCAATGGCCGGCCTGCGGTGAAAAACCTGAAAACCCTGCTCATGGAATGGCTGGTTTTCAGATTCCAGACCGTTAGAAACAAACTGTCTTTTCAGCTGGAAAAAGTGAAGACCCGTCTTCATATCCTGGAAGGGTTTCGCACGGTATTTCTGAATCTGGACCAGGTGATCCGGATCATCCGGAAATCTGATCACCCCAGGCAGGACCTGATCAAGGCCTTTGATTTGAGCCGGGAACAGGCGGATGCGATTCTGGAGATCCGTCTGCGTCAGCTGGCCCGGTTGGAAGAGATTAAAATTTTATCGGATATAAAAGAACTGGAAAACCGAAAAAATGAAATAGACACGCTTTTGAATGATGACAAGGCCTTCAGAGCTTATATCGTGGAAGAAATTCGAACAGATGCAAAAAAATACGGGGACAAACGCATATCTCCCATCAAGGAGCGAAAGGAAGCTGAAGCGTTTTCTGTGACCGATGTCATTGAAGTGGAGCCCGTGACCATTATTTTATCTGAAAACGGATGGATCCGGTCGGCCAAAGGCCATGACATTGATCCGGAAAACGTCAAATTCCGGTCAGGAGATTCGCTGCTCTGCCATTTGCGGACCCGCAGTGACAACCCCATCGTCTTTCTGGACAGTACCGGGCGCAGCTACACATTGTATTCCCATGTCTTGCCGTCAGCCAGGAGCAACGGTGAACCATTGACCGGTCATCTGTCCTTGCACAACAACGCCCGGATTTGTTACATGCTCTCGGAAACCCTGGCATCCCATTTTCTGATGGCATCGGACACTGGTTACGGATTTGTCATTCAATTTTCCGATTTGCTGACCCATTTTAAAAACGGCAAATCAGTGATCACCCTTAAAAAGGATGCAAATCTGTTGCCCCCCTGCCCGGTGACGCTCCTTGAAACCGATGCCGTGGCAGCTGTCACCTCCAAAGGCCGGATGCTGATTTTTCCTTTAAATGAACTGCCCAGGCTGAAAAAAGGTCAGGGAAATAAACTGATCACCATCCCGAAAAAAGAACGGCTGTCTTCGGACCCGGAAAAACTCAAATTTCTGACAATATTGCCTTTACATGCCAATATTGTTATACATTCAAAAAAACATTCTTTGATGCTCAAGCCGGGTAACCAGGCGGACTATGTCAAAAAGCGCGGCACCCGGGGAAAACTGCTGCCCCGGGGATATCGCATCGTGGATAAACTGGAGGTCGTATTGAATGAAGCATAAATCGAGTCGATGAAATCGTTTTATTTTAAACATTTTATTTTATTGAATCTGCTGATTCTCTGCGGTTATTTTGTCTACCTGAGTTATCTGATTCAGCACAGGAGTCTGGGGTATTCTCCCGGCACACTGGAACGTATTCAGAAATCCGGCGTGCTGAGACTGATCACGACCCAGTCCTTGAACAATTTCTATCTTTACAGGGGAGATCCTGCCGGGTTTGAATATGAACTGGCCCGGGAATTCGCCCGGTATCTGCATGTGGATCTGGATGTGGTGACACCGGGCTGGAACAATCTGCTGGTTTATCTGGAGCAGGGAAAAGGGGATTTTGTCGGCGCCAGCATGACCATCACCCGGGAACGCCTGGAAAGAGTCAAATTTTCAATCCCTTATATGGATGTTCAGCAGAAAGTCATTCACCATGCCCTGGTGTTCGGCCCCAAAGACATTGAAGACCTGGCTTTACGGACCATTCATGTCAGACGGGACACTTCCTATCATTACCGGTTGAAAGAAATTCAGGAATCCGGCATCGACGTCCGTTATATCCTGCATGACAATGTTCCTACCGAGGATCTCATTGCTATGATCAACGACCGGGAAATTAAATTCACCATTGCCGATTCCAATATCGCCCGGCTCAATCAGAGGTATATGCCGGATATCCGTGTCGGTATTCCCATTTACAAAAAAGAATCTGTGGCCTGGGCTGTGCGCAAAGATGACCCGGAAATGCTGGAGGAAATCAACCGGTTTTTTCTGTATGCCAGAGAATCCGGGAAACTCCAGAAGATCGTCAACAAATACTATGGTCACCCCAAAGAGTTTGATGTCTCTGAATTAAAAACATTTCACAAACGGGTTCAGAAACATCTGCCGAAATATCAGGACCTCATTGAGAATCAGTCCAAAAAATACGGATTTGACTGGCGCCTGGTGGCGGCAGTGGTATACCAGGAATCCCGGTTCGATCCCGGGGCAAAAAGCATTACCCACGTGAGAGGACTGATGCAGGTGACAGAGGCCGCTGCCAGGGAAATGGGAATTCAGGACCGGCGTGATCCGGTTCAGAGTGTCAAGGCCGGCATAAAATATCTGAAACAGATGTATGATCGATTTGAAGAAATCGAAGATGACTATCAGCGGCTGCTGTTTGCTCTGGCCAGCTATAATGTCGGATTGGGACATGTTCTGGATGCCATGGAAATCGCAGAAGATAAAGGACTGGACCCCCGGATCTGGAATTCCATGAAAAAAACACTGCCGCTGCTGTCCAAACCGGATGTGTACAAAAAAACCAAGCATGGATATGCCAGGGGATGGGAGCCGGTCCAATATGTGGAACGGATTCTCACCTGGTATGATATCCTCAAACAGATAGATTTTTCCTGAAATACTGCTGTCAAAATTTACGGCAGTCAGGAATCAACCCGATTTTAAAAAAGAGTGAAACCATGACAAGAAAAATTCTGATCAATGCAATGGATCCGGATGTCAGCCGGATCGCAGCTGTCATAGACAGCAAACTGGACCAGTTTCACATCGAAACCAGGGCCAGGGAAGTGACACAGGGCAACATTTATAAAGGGATCGTCACCCGGGTGGAGCAAAGTCTTCAGGCGGTTTTTGTGGATTACGGGGCGGAGAAGAATGGGTTTTTGCAGAAAAACGAAATCCATCCCGACTATTTCCAGGACGTGGAAACCCGGGACAAAGCGCTGTTCAACCTGATCAAAAAAGGTCAGGAGCTCATCGTCCAGGTGGTCAAGGATCCCATCAGCCAGAAAGGGGCCATGCTTACGACTTTCATCTCCCTGCCCGGCCGTCTGGCAGTACTCATGCCCGGCAGCACCACCAAAGGCGTGTCCCGGAAAATCAGTGAAGAAGATGAGAGAAAACGGCTGGCAGGGGTGCTGAAAACCATGGAAATCCCGGAAGGGTTCGGCATGATCGTGAGGACTGCGGGTAAAAATTCCACCAAAACCCAGCTGACCGCTGATTTGAAATACCTGATGCGGATGTGGAAAAATATCGACAAACTGGCCATTGACAAACCGGCACCGTCTTTGCTCTATAAGGAGCAGAACCTGGCGGTGCGCTCTTTGAGAGATTACTTCACAACAGATATCACTGAAATCTTGATTGATCACCCGGACACTTATCGGGAGGTCAAGGAATTCATGGCCATGATCGCCCCTAAACAGAAAAAAATTGTGAAACTGTTCAAAGGGGAAAAACCCATTTTCACCAAATACCAGCTGGAAGAACAGATCGCCTCCATCTTTAAAAGAGATGTCCCGTTGAAATCCGGTGGATTTCTGGTGATCGAACAGACCGAAGCGCTGGTCTCCATCGACGTGAACTCCGGCAAATCCACCAAGCGGAAAAATATTGAGGAAACTGCGTATCATACCAACCTGGAAGCGGCTGAGGAAGTGGCCAGACAATTGCGGCTGCGGGATATGGGCGGGCTGATTGTGGTGGATTTCATCGATATGCGTGAAAGACGGCATAAGGCGGATATCACTAAATGTCTGAAAAAAAACCTGAAAACAGACAAAGCCAAAACAAAGGTCGGAGGTGTCACAACTTTTGGATTGCTGGAAATGTCCCGACAGCGCATCCGGCACTCCATCACCTTTGGCAGTTATGAAACCTGCCGCCACTGTAACGGCCGGGGACAGATTCCATCTGTGGAAACCCAGGGACTGGCGGTGATGCGTCAATTGAATCTGAAAACTTTGAAGGCGGAAAATAAACAGTTCCAGGTGTATCTGCCCCGTGAGGTGGCTTATTATATTCTTAACAAAAAACGGGAAGATCTCCTTGAAATCGAAACCAAGCGGGAGGTTTCCATTGTCATTGAGATTGATCCGGAACTGGTTCCGGGCCAGAGCCGGATTACCAGCTCCGGCCAATGATTAACCGTTCAGCGTTTCTTGACATCTGTTCCTGTTTTGTGTATCTAAGTCAATTTGATATGCGTTTTCCAGGATTTGCCCACATTTAATTTTTTGAAGGAGGAACGACCTTGATTAGTACAGCATTTGCAATGGGAGCCACCGAAGGACAGGCAGCCGGCGGAGGTTTGGCCGGATTTCTGCCCATTATTATTCTTTTTGCCATTTTTTATTTTCTTCTGATCCGCCCCCAGCAGAAAAAAGCCAAAGAGCACCGGGAAATGATTTCAAACTTGAAAAAAGGAAACCGGATTATCACCTCCGGCGGAATTTTCGGTACCATCACATCCATTGATGATACCAGCATCGGTCTTGAAATTGCTGAAAAAGTCAAAATCAAAGTATCCCGAGGAAATGTCGCCGCCCTGGTTTCAGACAGTGAAGCAGCCGTCAAATCCGAAAAAAATTAATCCTTTTGTGCTGGAGCTTGAAGAGTGAAACTACTTACCTTAAAGCACGGATTGATCCTCATTGTCATTCTGGCGGCCATTGTCTGGCTGTTGCCTACGTTTACAAACACCTGGCCCCATAAAAAAATCAATCTGGGGCTGGACCTGCAAGGTGGGATGCATCTGGTGCTCGAAGTCCAGAATATCAAGGCCGTGGAAGCGGAGCTGGAACGGACAGCCGATGAAATCAAAAAGGAGCTGCGCCGGAACAATACGCTGCATCAGGGTGTCAGCCGCCAGGGAAACATACTGGTGGCACAGCTGCCGGACCAGGCATCCAAGGCTGCGTTTGAACAGATTATATCCAAAGAGTTTTCAAACCTGAAAGTGACAACCGCCGCCGTTCAGGATGGATCCATCGGGTTTCACCTGAAGCTGCCTGAAGATGAAATGGATATGATTCGGAAAATGGCCACGGACCAGGCGCTGGAAACCATTCGAAACAGGATTGATGAGTTCGGTGTCAGTGAACCGGACATACGGATTCAAGGTAAGAACCGCATTCTTCTCCAGTTGCCGGGGATCAGTGATCCGGACCGGGCCAAGGACCTGATCGGAAAAACCGCCCAGCTGACTTTTCAGCTGGTGGATGAAGATGCCGGGATAGACTCGGCCCTTAAAGGGAACCTGCCTGTCGGCAGCATGCTCTTGTATGAAAACAGGACAGACCCGGCGACCGGAAACACCACTCAAATTCCCCATGTCATCAAAAAACAGGTGCTTCTGGACGGCAGTCTGCTGGTGAATGCCAGAGTGGAGTTTGACCAGTTTCAGCAACCCCAGGTCGGCATTGAATTCAACCGCAAAGGGGCCCATATCTTTGACCGGATCACCGGGGAAAATATCAAGAAACGCCTGGCCATCATTCTGGACAACACCGTGTACTCCGCACCGGTCATCCAGGACCGGATTGCCGGGGGCAAAGCCGTGATCACCGGTAATTTCACCATGAACGAAGCCAAGGACCTGGCCATTGCCCTGCGGGCGGGGTCTCTGCCCGCACCGGTGGAGATTATCGAGGAAAGAACCGTAGGACCGACCCTGGGCGCTGATTCCATCCGCATGGGTATGATCTCCATGCTGGTGGGCGGGGTATTGATCCTTTTGTTCATGACGGTCTATTACCGGAAATCCGGGTTGATCGCCAACCTGGCCCTGATATTGAATATCATTCTCATCGGCGGGGGACTGGCGGCATTTCAGGCGACACTGACCCTGCCCGGCATTGCCGGCATCATTCTGACCATCGGGATGGCTGTGGATGCCAACGTGATTATTTTTGAGCGGATCAGAGAAGAGCTCCGGTGGGGTAAGACCGCGTCAGCTGCGGTGCATGCCGGTTTTGAAAGAGCTGCATTGACCATTCTGGATGCCAATGTCACCACATTGATCGCCGCCATCGTGCTGTTTCAGTTCGGTACCGGGCCGATCAAGGGGTTTGCCGTGACTCTGGGACTGGGGATCGTAGCCAGCCTGTTCACGGCCCTGGTTTTGTCCAGATCCATTTTCGATCTTGTCTTGCAGAAAAAAACCACCTCATCATTGAGCATATAAAGGAATTGTCATCATGCAGCTGATCAAGTCTGATATCAATATCGACTTTCTGGGAAAACGAAAAATCACAATGGTTTTTTCCGGCCTGCTGATCCTGGCCAGTATCATCGGCCTGATCATTCATAAAGGTCCCAATTACGGCATTGATTTTGCTGGCGGCGCATTGGTCCAGGTCAAATTCAATCAGGACGTATCCATCGGACAGGTGCGGGACAGCCTGGCCGGACTGAATCTCAAGGATTTGTCTGTTCAGGATTTCGGTAAAGCCGACACCCATGAATTCCTGATCCGGACCGCCAATACCGGATCTGAAGACTCCGGGCTCGCCCAGGCGGTTTCAGCCGCTATTGAGCAGGGAACCGGATTCACGCCTGATATCCGGCGCATGGAAATGGTCGGCCCTCAAGTAGGAGATGATCTGAAAAAACAGGCCCTTCTGGCTATCTTTTATTCATTGCTGTTCATTACCATCTATATTTCCGGCCGTTTTGAACTCAAATGGATCTTGTCCGGTGTCACTGCCGGGGCCATGATGGCAGTGGTATATTTTTTATCGGTGTTCAATGTCAGTATGCCGATATTGATCGCCGGGGCACTGGTGGTGTCTTTGATCCTTTTCTGGCGGCTTCGGCTCAAATATGCCATGGGAGCCATGATCGCCCTGATTCACGATGTGTTTATCACGGTCGGCATTTTCTGCATATTTGACATGGATTTTTCCCTGCCGATTATTGCGGCTCTGCTGACCATTATCGGGTATTCCCTGAATGATACCATTATCGTATTTGACCGAATCCGTGAAAATATCAAAGGTGAATCCGACAGAACCGGATTGCCGGATCTTTTCAATCAGAGCATCAACCAGACATTGTCCCGGACCATTTTAACGTCTGTCACCACTTTGATTGTGCTGCTGGCATTGTTTTTTCTGGGTGGAGAGATCATTCATAATTTTGCTTTTGCCATGATCGTGGGCGTGGTGATCGGTACTTATTCATCCATTTTTGTGGCAACGCCTATTGTTTTGTCTGCATCTTTAAAACGGATGAACTAATGACACCATTATTGACAGATATCAGCCTGTCTCCCGGCTTGGAATGATTGCAGATGCTGACAAATACCTGCCCTGGTTCACTTTAAGAGAAATCCCCGGTGTGGGACACCAGATGTATCTTCGCCTGCTTCGGGCGTTTGGCAGTCCGGAGCAGGTGTTTTCAGCCGATCCTGATGCCCTGGCCAACATTTTCGGAATTCATCAAAAAACCATTGCCGGGATCCGGCATATCAAGCCTTTCGCAGATGCAGCCGAAAAAGAACTGCAAAAAACCCTGGACCAGGGATTTACCATTCTGACGATCCATGATGACCAATTCCCTTTTTTTTTGAAAAACATTCCTGATCCTCCGGCATTACTGACCTGTTCAGGTGTCTGGGAACCGGATATCCCCGGTATTGCCATCGTGGGGTCCCGGGCCGCATCCAGCTACGGGATCTCAACAGCCAGACGGCTGGCTTTCAAGCTGGCGGAAAAAGGTTTCTGCATTGTCAGCGGCATGGCCCGGGGCATTGACACGGCGGCCCATGACGGGGCACTGGACAGTACCGGCAAAACCATTGCCGTACTGGGATCCGGCCTGAACAACATATATCCCCGGGAAAACAAGGGATTGTTCCAAAAAATTCAGGAACGCGGTGCCGTGTTCTCGGAATTTAAACTTGACACCGACCCGCTTCCGTATAATTTTCCTGTCAGAAACCGGATCATTGCTGGACTGTCCTGCGGAACCATTGTGGTGGAAGCAGCAAAAAAAAGCGGATCTCTGATTACAGCCCGGCTGGCGGCGGAGTATAACCGGGAAGTGTTTGCCGTCCCGGGCAGCATTGCGTCACAAAAAAGCCAGGGAACCCATTTTTTACTGAAACAGGGGGCCAAACTGGTGGAAAATGAAACCGATGTGATGGAGGAGTTATCCCATCTGGTTCATGCAGAACCGTCCGCACAATTACACCGGGAAGACGCTTCTGTAAAACCGGACGGGTTCCGGGACCTGGATTCTGACAAAAAACAGATATTACAGATTCTGGATGCGTATCCCCAGCATATCGACCAGATTATTGAGATCAGCCGGATGCCCAGCGATGCGGTATCCGCCATTTTACTGGAACTTGAATTGATGGGACAGATCACGCATCATCCCGGCAATTATTTTTCGTTATCATAAAAGGAGTTGTTTTGGCTAAACCGCTTATCATTGTCGAATCCCCGACCAAAATCAAAACGTTGAAAAAATATGTGGGAAAAGAGTATCAAGTGGCTGCCAGTTCCGGCCATATCCGGGATCTGCCCGTGAAAAAGCTGGGGATTGATGTGGAAAACAATTTTAAAGCCGAATATGTCAACATCAAAGACAAATCCAATGTCATCTCCCAATTGAAAAAAATAGCCAAAGACTGTGATGATATTTACCTGGCACCCGACCCAGACCGGGAAGGAGAAGCGATTGCATTTCATATCATGGATATTCTGAAAAAAAAGGACCGCCGATTTCACCGGGTCCTCATCCATGAACTCACCAAAAAAGGCATTGAAGATGCCTTGAAAAAACCGCTGGAACCCGATGAAGACAAATACAATGCCCAGCAGGCAAGGCGGAAACTGGACCGGCTGGTGGGATATCAGATCTCTCCCTTGCTGTGGCAGAAAATCCAGCGGGGGCTGAGTGCCGGCCGGGTCCAGTCCGTGGCCGTGAAAATCATCTGTGACCGGGAACGGGAGATCCGCAGTTTTGTTCCGGAAGAATACTGGACCATCACCGCGGACTTGATGGCCCAGACCCCGCCCGGTTTTAACGCGGCCCTGGTGAAAATCCGCCAGAAAAAAGCCAAGATCCAGAATGAGACCCAGGCCCAAAAAATTGTCG
>CALGAJ010000179.1 GCA_937951975.1 uncultured Desulfotignum sp. | reverse complement strand
CCGGCTGGACTGCTCAAAAAGCAGCCAATACCTGTCCGCTCTTTTGATGATCGGTGCGTTCATGACCCATAGCTTGACCATTGAACTGACCGGCCCGCCCGTGTCTTCGCCATATATCGACCTGACCCTGGATGTGATGAGACAATTTCAGGTGACCGCTTTTCGCATCAACGACACCACATACCAGGTTCCCGGGGGGCAGCAGTACCTCCCCGGTGATCATGGGGTGGAGCCTGATCTGTCCAATGCCGGGTATTTCTGGGCGGCCGGTGCCATTACCGGGCAAAAGATCGGGGTGGCCCATATCCGGCCGGATTCCCTTCAGGGAGATCTGAAACAGATTCATATTCTGGAAAAAATGGGGTGTGATCTGTTTTTTGAAGACCAGGCCGTGTCTGTGAAAGGCAGGCAACTGCAAGCCGTGGATGTGGATATGTCCGACACCCCGGATGCGGTGCCGGCCATTGCCGTGGTAGCGGCCTTTGCCAAAGGCACCACCCGGATACGCAATATCCGGCATTTAAGGGAAAAAGAAAGCGACCGGATCGATGCCGTGACATCCCAGCTTGAAAAAATGGGGATCCGGACGGATCAGGGAGAGGACTGGCTCTCGGTAACGGGAGGTGTGCCCGAAGGCGCCGTCATCAACACCTTTAATGATCACCGCATTGCCATGGCGTTTGCCGTAGCCGGACTGAAGGTTCCGGGCATGCAGATCGAAAATGAAGCCTGTGTGGGAAAATCCTTTCCCGGGTTCTGGGATGTGTTCGATGCTCTGTAATCTGATTCTCATCGGATATCGCTGCTGCGGAAAAACCTGCGTGGGAAAACAATTGGCCGACCTGCTGGATTATGATTTCGTGGATACGGATGTCTGCATTGAATCAGACAGCCGGTCAAGTATTGATGTGCTGGTGGCAGACAAAGGATGGCCTTATTTCAGGCAGAAAGAAACTCAGATTTTGGCACAGGTCCTGCAGAGAGACAACCAGGTCATTGCCACGGGCGGCGGCATGGTGCTGGCACCGGAAAACCGAGCATTGATGAAATCCCGCGGATTTGTGATATGGCTTGCCGCGGATGCAGCCACCATTGTCCAGCGCCTGGAAGCAGACCCCCGGACCCGGGTCACCCGGCCCCGGTTCACCGCCCGGTCCCTGGCGGATGAAACCGCAGATACCCTGGCCCAACGGATTCCACTCTATGAAGACCTGGCGGACCTGACCGTGGACACCACGGGTCATCCCCCGCAGCACATCGCTGAAATCATCAAAAGGAGACTTGATCATGTCCGGATCTAGTTTTGGCAAAGCATTTCACATCACCACTTTCGGTGAATCTCATGGCCCGGGTATCGGGGTGGTGATCCAGGGATGCCCGCCGGGACTGCTCTTGAATGAATCCATGATTCAGGCTGATTTGGACAAACGCAGACCCGGACAGGGGGTCGGGGGCACCCGGCGCAAGGAACCGGACCATCCTGTGATTCTGTCCGGTGTGTTCCAGGGCCGGACCACGGGCACGTCCCTGACTGTTTTCATCCAGAACAAGGATGCCCGATCAAAGGCTTATTCAGAGATTGCAACTCTGTACCGGCCCGGTCACGGGGATTTTACCTACCAGAAAAAATACGGTATCCGGGATTACCGGGGCGGCGGCCGGGCATCGGCCCGGGAAACCGCCGCCCGTGTGGCGGCCGGAGCCGTGGCCCGGAAAGTCCTGGACCGGTACGGGGTGAAAATCGACAGTTTTACCCGGGCCATCGGTGGGATTGCCGTGCAGCAATTTGATGCGGAGGCTGTTGAAAAAAATGAGCTGCGATGTCCGGATATGGCTGCGGCCCGGGCCATGGCCCAGCGCATTGCATCAGTGAAAAAACAGGGGGATTCCCTGGGCGGGGTGGTGGAAATCCGGGCGGTGCATGTGCCGGCCGGCATCGGAGATCCGGTGTTTGACAAACTGGATGCCGACATTGCCAAGGCCATGATGGGCATCGGTGCCGTCAAAGCGGTGGAAATCGGTTCCGGAATCAACGCGCCCGGCATGAGGGGTTCTGAAAACAATGACCCCATGGATGAGACCGGGTTTCTGTCGAATCACAGCGGCGGGATTCTGGCAGGTATTTCAACCGGTGAGCCCATCATTGTCCGGGTGCATGTCAAACCCATTCCCTCCATCCGGCTGGATCAGAAAACCCTGGACCAGGATGGACAGCCCGCTGTCATTTCCACCCGGGGCCGGCATGACATCTGTGCCATTCCAAGAATCAACATGGTCTGTGAGTCCATGCTGGCGCTGGTACTCACAGACCATGTGCTGCGTCAAAAAACGCTGTTATGACAGCCGGCTATTTGTGAACGATATCAGACTCCAGCCGGTCGGCAATGGTCAAGGCGGAATTCAGGGCATCATTGATGGCAAACAATTGAATCTTCAAGGTTTTCAATGATGCCTGGGTGGCGGAGATTTTTTCATCGGATTTCAGCAGTTTGGCCAGCTCCCCCGATTTTTTGGAAAACTCCGTCAATTTTTCACTGAAATTCACAATTTCATTTGCCCATTTATCCCGTTCATCCCGGGTCAGTTCGATACCGGCATTGTCTGTACCGTTGATCAAATGGTCGATCTGATAGTCTTCAGGATTGGCGATAATCTCATACATAGAAAAAACTCCTTTACGCTTTTTTTTATTATTCAAGGTTATTCATTCAAGCACATGGGCCGGCAACTCTCCCTGGGTATAAAATAGTCGGTATATGGTCTGATACAGGACATACCGGGCATTTGACATCCGGCGTTCGGATTGTACCAAAAGGGTGTTTGCATCCATCATGTCAACGATATCCGCCATGCCGTACTGGTACTGCATCTGAACGGCATGATAATTTTCCTGGGCAGATGTCAGTTCATCCGCAAGATTGATCAATGTTTTTTGGGCAGTCTCATACTCGGAAAATGCCACCCTGGTTTCCAATATAATATCATTTCTGGCCTGGTTCAACATCTGATCGGCCTGATTTTGCTTTGCTTGGGCCTGTCGGATCTGAGCGCTTCGCAACCCGCCGTCAAACAGGGTGAATTGAAGTTCCGCCATGGCATAGGCTTCTTCATTATTGGAACCGGTGTCCATACCCATCAGGGATGTGCCGTAGGAAACATCTGACTTACGGTATCCGGTTTCCAGATTCAGCTTGGGCCAGTATTCCCCTTTTTCATATTGGATGGTCTGGTCGGCGATTTCCATATTTTTCCGGGCGGACTTGATTTCAAACCGGTTTTCCAGGGCCTGGGCCTGGATCTGGGAAAGAGACACTTCCATATTGTCTTTGGTCTGGATATCGGTATCAGATATGGAGAAATCACTGCCGATACCGGTCATCCGGACAATATGTGCCCTGGTTTGAACCACACCGTTGTGCGCTGTCTCCCGGTCTGTTTTGGCCCGGGACAGTTCCGCTTCGGCCCGGAACAGATCCGTTCTGGTGACACTGCCGACCCGCAGTTTTTCTTCAACCGCCTGTTTGTGGGTCTGTAATCGCTCAACATCGGCCTGGGCGATTTCCATCATGCGTTTGGCCGCCAGTGCGTCAAAATACGCCAGGGCCACCTCCAGCAGATACGATGACCGAAGGGCCTCCAGGGTATACGCATTGATTTCAATGCCTTTTTTGGCCACATCATAGGCAATCAGTTCCCTGCCGTTCAGCGTGAAGGACTGGTTGAGCCGGATACCTGCCGATGCGGTGTTCGGAGAAAACATGTCGGTATCCTTGTACCTGGTATAGCTGCCGAATGCGGTCGCCCGGGGAATCAAAACCGATCGGGCCCGCTGTTTCTCCTGCCGGGCGATCACCACATCCTGTTCAGCGATTTTAATTTGTTCCGCATTGTCGTTGGCGGTCCGGCACAGATCATTTAACGTGTAATGCGCGGTTTCTCCGGCTGACAAGGGAGTACAAACAGCCATTGTCAGGCAGACAAACACGATCAAACCGTTTATTTTCATAAAACTCCTCAGTTGTGCAGCATCCCTTTGGGATCACAAAAAAAGTCGGTTAACAATAATATGATCCCGGACATTCGTCAAGCGCTCCCCGGACGCGGACATAAATTTCAATTTTTGCATGATGGAAAAAAAAAACAAATCATGGTATATTTATATTTTCATAAAATGAACCCGTGATGAACAAAAATTAAGGAGATTGAATATGACGGTCATCCCTGAAACACAATTCAAAGACCTGCCATTGAAGCGCCAGGGCAAGGTCAGGGATATTTTTGATTTCGGAGACACCCTGCTGCTGGTGACCACGGACCGGTTGTCCGCCTTTGACGTGGTATTGCCGGATCCCATTCCGGACAAGGGCAAGGTGCTGAACCAGATCAGTGTGTTCTGGTTTGAAAAAATGGCGGATCTGGTGGGAAACCACCTGGTGACCACGGATGTGAACGCCTATCCCGATCCCTGTCTTCCCTATAAAGAAGCCCTGGACAAACGCAGCATGCTGGTGAAAAAAGCAGACCCTTTGCCGGTGGAATGTATTGTGAGAGGCTACATCACCGGATCCGGATGGCATGGATATCAGACCACCGGCCATGTATGCGGTATCCAGCTGCCTGAAGGGCTCAAAGAATCGGACAAGCTGGCAACGCCTTTGTACACCCCGTCCACCAAGGCCGAAGTAGGGGATCATGACATCAATATCTCTTTTGAACAGACTGTGGATATTCTGGGAAAGGAAACCGCTGAAAAAATCAGGGACCTGAGCCTGAAAATTTATAACAAAGGGGCCTCCATCGCCCTGGAAAAAGGGATTATCATCGCGGACACCAAATTTGAATTCGGCGTGCTGGATGGTGAAATCATTCTCATTGACGAGGTGCTCACGCCGGATTCCTCCCGGTTCTGGCCCCTGGACGACTATGCCCCGGGACGCAGCCAGAAAAGCTTTGACAAACAGACCGTCCGGGACTGGCTGGTCAATTCCGGATGGGACAAAACACCGCCGGGCCCCAGACTGCCCAAAGATGTCATTGAAAATACTGCACAAACCTACAAAGACATCTACGCGAGATTAACCGGTGACCGGATCTAATTTGCTGCAATCAATCTGCCTGACCGACATTCGTATCCATGACACCCGGTTTCAGATTACTGTGGAAAAAAAAGATCTTTCCGCCCTGATCCGATCCATCAAAGACATGGGTTTGATCTGTCCTCCAACGGTCTGGGCATGTGACGGAACATATATTCCGGTCTCCGGATTCAGACGAATCCAGGCGGTTCAATCCTTGTCTGGGACCAAACACATCCCCTGCCGGGTCATGCCGGAAAACGCAGAAATTGAGTGTGCCATGCAGGCGGTGGCAGACAATGCGTTTTCCCGGGAATTGACTGCAGCGGAACAGGTGAAAGCGGTTCAACTGCTGAACCGGTACATGGATGCCGAGCAGATGGCCGGCCAATCTCTGGGTATTTTCAACCGGCCATTGAATCCTGGATATATTTCAGGGCTGCTGGCGGTTTCCACCCTGCCGAAGGAAGCCGTTGGTCTGCTTGAAAACGGGAAACTGTCCCTGAAACCGGCCAGACGGATGGCCGCATATGACAAAGCATTCATTGAGGTGTTTGTCAAACTGTTTTCCCGGATTAAAGTCTCTTCCGGCAAACAGCTGGATATCATCACCAGTTTTACCGAAGTGTGCAAAAAAGAACAAATGGCGCCCGGTCTGTTTTTTAATGAACATGAGTTCCAGACCCTTTTGAATCTGGACACGTTGGACCTGGGGCAAAAAGGCGATCAGGTGCGTCAGTATCTGACCCGGCGTCGATTTCCGAACCTGGAACAGGCCCGGCAGAAAGCCAGATCCCATCTGGGACGGCTTTTGTCAAACGGACCATTCCGTTTCAATCTGCCTGAAAATTTTGAATCCACGGTTTATGGCGTGTCCTTTGATTTCACCTCCCTGGATGATTTCAAAACCCGGGTCCGGTCGTTATCCTCTCTGGCAGACCATCCCGATCTGAAAGGAATGCTGGAACGATGACCATTCAACGGGTTTTTTTGGATTCATCCCTGAACTCTTCCGAAGAAATCGATGAGATCCTTTCCCGGCTGTCCGTGGAACCGGAACCCGTGGCAGATCCCTGTGTGGTGTATGATCTGATCAATCAGGCGGATGATCCGGTGGGTGCCGCCAAATCCCTGCTGTTCATCACCCGGAACAAAGGGGCCGTGGTCCGGCCATGCCCCGGCACCAGTCATTATACATGCTGTGACTACACCATTTTGCACACCGGAACATTCTGCACCATGGACTGCGCCTATTGTATTCTTCAGGCGTATTTCCACCCGCCGGTGCTTCAGTATTTCGCCGGCCTGGACCAGTTGAAACAGCCATTGACCCACGCGTTTTCGCAAAACAGAATCTTTCGTATCGGTACCGGAGAATACACGGATTCTCTGATCTGGGAACCGATTACCCCAAGCCCCCGGTTTCTGGTGAACACCTTTGCCGGACAATCCAACAGCCTGCTGGAACTCAAAACCAAAACCGTGAATGTAGACTCGCTGCTGAATCTGGACCATAACCGAAAAACCGTGCTGGCCTGGTCGGTGAATACACCGGAGGTGATTCAATCCGAAGAAAGGGGCACAACCCGGCTTAACGCCCGCCTGAAAGCAGCCCGGCGCTGCGAAGCCAAAGGATATCCTTTGGCGTTTCATTTTGATCCTTTAGTGCTGTATGACGGATGTGAGACCGCCTATGCCCAAGTGATTCACGATATCTTTTCCCATGTCCGGCCTGAAAGCATCGTGTGGATCAGCATAGGCAGTTTCCGGTTCATGCCGTCCCTTAAACCGATCATTGAAAACCGGTTTGCCTCCTCCACACTCTGTTACGGGGAATTCATCCTGGGGCTGGACAACAAAATGCGGTATTTCAAACCGCTGCGCATCCGATTGTACCGGAAACTGGTGGATCTGATAAAGGAATATGCCCCAAGCGTGCGGGTGTATTTCTGTATGGAAGACCCGGAAGTATGGGAAAAAACCATGGGGTTTTTCCCGGGGGGAAAAGGGGAGCTGGGCCATCTGCTGGACCGGGCGGCTGTGTCGCACTGCCGATTGAATCCGGACCTGCTCTGACGGTTTAAAATAACATCGGGGAAACAATCTTTTACCGGATTGTTTCCCCGACGTGTTCAAGCCCCGGATTTTTGGGGACAAATTCACACAAACAGCATAAAATCAGCTGTTTTCCTTTTCTGCATTGACCTGATCAATGATTTTCTGGGCCAGATCAGACGGCACTTCATCATACTGGGCAAACTCCATGGTGAACGTTCCCCGGCCACCGGTCATGGAACTCAGATCCGGCGCATACCTGAGCATTTCCGACATGGGAACCAGGGCGTTGATGATCTGCTTGTCATCTTCGGAATCCATGCCCAGGACCCGGCCCCGGCGGGAGTTGAGATCTCCCATGATATCCCCGGTATTGGCATCGGGCACTTTCACCGATACTTTCATGATCGGTTCCAGCAGCACGGGTTTGGCATCCTTGGCTGCCGCCTTGAACGCGATGGAACCGGCGGTCTTGAATGCCATTTCCGACGAATCCACGGAATGGTAGGACCCGAAATCCAGGGTGGTGCGGAAATCCACACAGGGGAACCCTGCCAGAATCCCGTATTTGGAGCTTTCTCTGATACCGGCCTCCACTGCGGGGATATAGTTTCTGGGAATCACACCCCCCACGATTTTGTCCACAAACTCGTATCCAGCCCCTCTGGGCAATGGCTCCAGAACAATCCAGCAGTCCCCGTACTGGCCATGGCCGCCCGACTGTTTTTTATGTTTTCCCTGGACCCGGACTTTTTTCTTGAACGTTTCCCGATACGCCACTTTGGGCGTGTTGATGTCCATGGCCACATTGAATTTACGCTGGATTTTGTCCGCCGTGACCTCGATGTGCACCAGACCTCTGCCCGACAGAATGGTCTGCCGGGTCTCTTCATCCCGCTTGAGTTCAAGCCCGGTGTCTTCCTGAAGAATTTTGCGGATGGCCTCGTGAATCTTGTCTTCATCGTTCTTGGATTTGGGGGAAATGGCAAAGGAAATGACCGGCGGCATCGGTGCCGGTGCCGGAATCTGAATCTGTTTCCCTCCGGTCAGGGTATCTCCGGTCAGGGTGGATTTGAGCTTGGCCACCGCCACAATGGACCCCGGCACCGCCGATGTAATGGTTTTCTGCTCTTTGCCCGCAATTTCCAGCAGCTGGGAATACCGCTCCTTGGTATCTTTGGTCACATTCAGAAAATTGCCTTCCTTGCCCAGGGTGCCGGAAATGACCCGAAACAGGGACAGGCGGCCGGCATAGGGATCCACAATGGTATTGAAAACAAATCCGCAGAATTCCGCATCCGGATCCGGAGACACGGTAACATCCTGTCCGTCGCTGTCTTTGGCGATCCAGTCGCCTCGGTCCAGCGGAGAGGGCATATAGGTATTGATGAAATCCAGTATCACGTCGATGCCGATCATTTTGACGGCGGACGTGCAGATGGCCGGATAGAACTGAGCCTCGGAAATCCCTTTCCGAAATGCGGCCTTGATCTCCTCTTCAGTCAGCTCTTCGCCTTCCAGATATTTTTCCAGCAGTTCATCATTGAGTTCCGCAATATTTTCTATGAATTCTTCCTTGGCAACGGCCATGTCGTCAGCCATATCCCCGGGGATATCCGTCTGAGCGGCTTTGCCGTTTTCATCGTATGTATATGCCTTGTTGGTGACAATGTTCACCAGTCCCTTGAATCCGGCTTCCGTGCCGATGGGATAACAAATGGGAATGATTTTCTTTTTCAAAGAAATGTTACAGGCATCCAGACATGCGGCAAAATCAGATCGCTCCCGGTCCAGTTTGTTGACAATGACCAGTCCGGGCAAATTGTATTCCAGAGCAGAGGCTGCCGCCTCTTCGGTCATGGCGGAAGGCCCCCCCACGCCGTCAATGACAAAGACCATGGCATCGGCCACGGGAAAACAGGTTTTGGCCGATGAGAAAAAATTCTGATCACCCGGGGTATCCATCAATGTAACAACATGTTTGTTGTGGGTGTATTTAATAAAAGAGGTATTGATGCTCTGCTGTTTCTTGATTTCTTCGGGCTGGAAATCCATGACCGTATTGCCTTCTTCCACCTTGCCCAGCCGGGTGGTCATTCCCAGTTTAAAAAGCATAGCCTCAGCAAGAGTTGTCTTGCCCGCACCTCCATGGCCTGCAAAGGCCACATTTCTCATGGTTTTGATGTCTTCGCTCATTACTGCTCCTTTATACGGTTAATAAATAAAGTCCTCATTTAAATAATAAAATTTAAATAAAAATAACAGTGTTTTTTTCAATGCATTTGGAAAATCAAAGAAATCAGAAATTCGGTATTTCCTTTCGGGCCCGGAACAGGGGAGGGGGCCACGCCCTGCACCCCATACCCACGGTCTGAAAAGAACTGTGAGATGTCCGCCACCACCTGTTCCCTGATTTTCAAATCCTTGACAACACCTCCCTTGCCGATATGTTGTTTTCCCGCCTCAAACTGGGGTTTGATCAGGGCGATCACCCGGGTACCTTTTCCCATGAATTTTTCAGCCGCCGGTATCACGGTTTTCAAAGAGATAAACGATGTGTCCGCCACCACCAGATCCACCTGCCGGCCGATGGTTTCCCATGCCATGTGCCGGATATTGGTGCGTTCAATAACGATCACCCGGGGGTCATTGCGCAGCGACCAGGCCAGTTGTCCATACCCCACATCCACGGCATACACCTGCCTGGCCCCGAACTGCAGCAGGCAGTCGGTGAATCCGCCGGTGGATGCCCCGATATCCAGGCAGACTTTGTCTGTGACATCCACGGGAAATGTGGTCAGCGCTTTTTCCAGTTTCAGTCCCCCCCGGCTGACATAAGGATGATCCGGGGTTTTCATGCGGATATCCGCCCGGGGGTCCACCCGGGATCCGGGTTTGTCACACGGCTGATCATTCACCAGGACTTTTCCGGCCATGATCACGGCCCTTGCCCGGGTTCTGGAACTCACCAGCCCGTTGTCCACCAGCAGCTGGTCCAGGCGGATCCGATTCATTTGCCTATCGGCTGCCATGCAGTTCCCGCGCTGCGGCTGCCACGGCATTTGCGTCAATCCGGTATTCTTTTTTCAAGACCGCCTGGGGACCGTGCTCCACAAAGCAATCATCAATGCCGATGCGCTTGACATACAGATCCGTCAGTCCGTGGTCCGTGAACAGTTCCAGGACCGCAGATCCGAACCCGCCCGCCAGGACATGCTCTTCCACGGTGATGATGCGTTTGAACTCAGCGGCTTTGGCCAGCAGCAGGGATTGATCCAGGGGCTTGACAAACCGGGCGTTGATCGCAGAGGCAGAAATCCCTTCAGATGCCAGGACTTCCCTGGCTTCCAGGGCCTGCTGCACACCGGTACCGATGGCGATAATCAGCAGATCGTCACCGTCACACAAAACTTCGGCTTTTCCAATCTCCAGGGGCGTGACAGGTTCTGCCACGGGAACGCCCGTCCCCCGGCCCCGGGGATAGCGCAGGGAAATAGGTCCGTCATGCTGCACCGCAGTCACCAGCATCCGGGCCAGTTCATTCTCATCCATGGGCGCCATCACCGTCATGTTGGGCATGGGCCGCAAATACGCGAAATCAAACAGACCATGGTGGGTCGGGCCGTCTTCCCCCACAATGCCGCCCCGGTCCAGGGCGAACACCACGGGGTGGGCATCGATGCACACATCATGAAGTATCTGGTCATAGGCCCGCTGAAGAAAGGTGGAATAAATGGTCACCACCGGCCGGATTCCCTTGACGGCCAGGCCGGCGGAAAAAGTCACCGCATGCTGCTCGGCAATGCCCACATCAAAGAACCGGTCCGGAAAACGGTTGCAGAACCCCATCAGCCCGGTGCCTTCAGGCATGGCAGCGGTCACGGCCACCAGTTCAGGATGGGTCTCTCCCAGCTTGACCATCTGGTCGCCGAACACCTGGGTATAGGTGGGCACTTTTGCAGCGGACCCGTTGGCCTTTCCCGTGTCCACGGCAAACGATCCCACCCCGTGGAAATATACGGGATTTTTTTCCGCAGGCCCGTATCCTTTACCCTTGACCGTGGTCACATGAAGCAGCACCGGAGAATCCGCCGTATTTTTAATATTGTCCAGAATTTCGATGAGGTGATCCAGATTATGGCCGTTGATGGGACCGAAATAATCAAAATTAAACGCCTCGAACAGCATACCCGGGGTGACAAAGGTTTTAAAGGATTCTTCAGAGCGTTTTGCGATCTGATAAATATCCTCCCCGATTTTGGGCAATGATTTTAAAAACGCCCCGAACTGATTGCGCAGGGTTTGAAGATATTTGGCGGAAAATGTCCGGCTCAGGTAAGAGGACAGGGCCCCCACATTGGGAGAAATGGACATGTCGTTGTCATTGAGGATCACGATCAGTTTGCGCTTGAGATCCCCGGTCTGGTTCATCCCTTCATAGGCCAGCCCCGCGGTCATGGATCCGTCTCCGATCACTGAAATCACATGGGAATCATCCCGGGTGAGATATTTGGCACAACTGACGCCCAGTCCGGCTGAAATGGACGTGGAAGAATGGCCGACACTGAACCCGTCACACGGGTTTTCTTTGATTTTGGAAAATCCGGAGATGCCTTTGTATTGACGCAGGGAGTCAAACACCCGGTTTCTGCCCGTGATCAGCTTGTGGGCATAGGCCTGGTGCCCCACATCCCAGATCAGAGTATCTTTGGGCAGATCAAATACATAATGGATGGCCAGGGTCAGTTCCACTGCGCCCAGACTGGATGCCAGATGGCCGCCGTTTTCAGACACCACCTGAATGATCCGCTGCCGGATCTGCCGGGCAAGGACCGGCAGCTGGCCCCGGGTCAGACGTTTGAAATCTTCAGGGGCATGAATGCCGGTGAGCAGATCCTTGGGCTTGTTTGTCGTCATATCTGTGGAATCATCCTGTATGGTATCTATGGTATCTATGATAGGTTCACTCCTGATGGTATTCTTTTGCGGTTGCGCTTCAACGATCCCGGGTGATCACATACCGGGCCATGGCCCGAAGCGGGTCGGCCTGGTTGTCAAACCGGACAATCGCTTCAAAAGCCTGATCAATCAATTGTCCGGCATAAATCCTGGATTGATCCAGTCCCAGGATGGCCGGAAAGGTCAGTTTGTCTCTTTGCAGATCAGATCCGGCGGCTTTCCCCATTTTTTCAGGATCCCCTTCCACGTTCAGAATATCATCCATGACCTGGAATGCCAGGCCCAGGTATGTTCCGTAAGCCGCCAGATCAGATATCCGTTGCTGGGAAGCCCCAACACTGACGGCGCCTGCCGTCACACTGGCGACAATCATCTGTCCGGTTTTCAACTCATGCATATGTATAAGATGGGTCAACAGATCTTTTTTATTCGCTTTGCCGTCATCGGTTTCCATATCGATTGACAAAGATTCGGACTGCATGTCCAGCATCTGTCCTTCCACCATGCCCTTGATCCCGGCAGCAGACGCAATGAGCCCGCCCAGTTCCAGCAGGATATCGGGTCCAGGCACCGGATCGAACAGATCCTGTGGACGGCACAGGATATAAAAGGCATGGGTGAGCAGGGCATCGCCGGCCAGAATGGCCGTGGCTTCGGAAAATTTTTTATGACAGGTCGGCTTTCCCCGTCTCAGATCATCGTCATCCATGGCCGGCAGATCATCATGAATTAACGAATAGGTATGGATCATCTCCAGGGCACAGGCAGCGGGCAGGGCCGGCCGGTCGTCTTTGCGGCAGGCCCGGGCTGACGCCAGGGCCAGCACCGGACGCAGCCGCTTTCCCCCGGCCATCAGAGAATGGCGCATGGCCTGAACCAATTCTTTTTCCGGGTCAAATGATGTCAGTATGCGTTCAAGGCATGCATTCACCCGTTGCCGGTGTGTTGTCAAAAAAGCGGTAATATCACATCCGGAATCACTCATGGTCAAAAGGGGTTTCCTTGATGGAACCATCCAGATCCCGGGTCAGCTGGGTAATTTTTTTCTCTGTACTGTCAAGGATCTCCATGCAGTACCGGACCTTTTCAATGCCTGTTTCATATTTTTTCAATGTCTGTTCCAGAGCCAGATCCCCGGATTCCATTTCCTTTACAATGGATTCCAGTTGTTTTAAAGCGGTTTCAAATGTGGTCTTTGCCATGAATTGTCTTCTCCACGCGTGTCAGAACACGTCCTTGGGCTAAAATGATTTCAATGGGATCCTGAATATTCACCGTCCGGGCATCCAGGATCACTTTTTTATCCGGCAGGGTTCGCGCAATGCTGTACCCCCGGTTCAAAACCGACGCCGGATTCAAGGCCGACAGGGTCGCGGCCAACTGCTGGATCCGGTTATCTTTTTGAATCACGCAATGTCCCATGGCCCGGGAAAGCCGATGCGTCTGGTCCAGCACCTGTTTTCTGGAAAGAACGATGTCAGGAACCGTCCCCTTCAATGCCTGAGCCACCCAGACCAGTCTGTCTTTGTCATGAAACATTCGGCGCTGCAGGGCCTGGTGCATCCGCAGGCTGAGGGATATCAACGTCTGCTTGAACATCGTCATGATCTGAACCGGACTTTTCAACCGGCTGTGCAGGTCATCCACTTTCTGATGATAAAACGTCAACATCCGGGTCATGATGGATAACAGGTCCTGGTGCATGTCATCAATCCTTTGTTTCAGATATTTTTTTTCCGGCACCGTCAATTCAGCGGCAGCGGACGGGGTAGGGGCTCTCACATCCGCCACAAAGTCGGCAATGGTAAAATCGGTTTCATGACCGATGCCTGTCACGATGGGGATTTCTGAAGCAAAGACGGCTCTGGCAACCGATTCTGAATTGAATGCCGCCAGATCTTCCAGCGATCCGCCGCCCCGGGCCAGTATGATCACATCGGACTGTTGCCGCTGATTGACCAGTTCAATTGCACATACAATCTGTTCATCTGCCGACTCGCCCTGGACTGCTACGGGGACGATTTCGAGCTGACATTCCGGGAAACGGCGCACGGAAACATGAATAATGTCCCTTACCGCAGCCCCCGTGCCTGAGGTAATGACCGATATTTTTTGAGGCAGCAGCGGAATCGGCTGTTTGTGGACTGTATCAAACAGTCCTTCATCTCCCAGTTTGTTTTTGAGCTGTTCAAAGGCTTTTTGCAGGGAACCGGCACCCTCGGGTTCCATATGTTCAAAAATCAGCTGATAAGTGCCCCGGGGTTCATACACGGATACCCGGGCCAGCCCCATGATTTTCAATCCGCTTTCCAGCGTGAATTTCAAATTGCGTTTCTGATTTTTAAACATCACCCCGGAAATCATTGCCTGATCATCTTTGAGAGAAAAATAGGAATGACCGGATGCCGGGGTGGCACAATTGGATATTTCTCCGGTGATCCAGACAAACGGAAATTGATCCTCCAGCAAGGTTTTTATTTCCCGGGTCAAGAGTGACACCGAGTATATGTGCGCGGTTTCATGGTCCAGCATCAGTATTTATTCCTGAAAATTCAAATCTTTATTTATAGAATAAATCCAGTCAAAAAGTCAACACCGGGGAAGTCAGGCGTTACCGGGGTCCGGGCACCGGATTGGTACTTTTTTAAATAAAACACAATGTCTGATAATATATATTATGTTAACTTTTATATTTTTCACGGTTTTGGGCAGGTCTGTTCAATCAGTGAGATCCCCTGCAAAATCGACCACATGACCAAACAATAATCTTGAAATTCCTTCTTTTCATGTTATATTGCGTGTAATCGAAATGTTTTTAACCTGAAAAATTTTTTTGGAGGAAATTATGAATTCCACATTTGCACAAACCACTTCCATGGTAAAGGTGAACACCTTTATCCGGAGCGTTTACAACTGGATGACCATCGGACTGGTGGTCACCGGGTTCACGTCTTTTTTCGTTTCCCGCAGCCCCGGACTGATCCAGATGTTCTACGGGAACCCGGTGATGCCCATTGTTCTGTTTATCGGACTTATTATTTTGTGCGGCTACCTGTCCGCTAGAATTCAGAAAATTCAGGCCAGTACCGCCACCGGTCTGTATGTGGCATTGACCGTGGCCTACGGGGTCGTGCTGACTCCGATTTTTCTGATTTATACGGCCGCATCCATCGTATCCACTTTTTTCATCTGTGCTGCCACGTTCGGCGCGGCCAGTGTCTACGGTATGGTGACCAAAAAAGATCTCACCGGCATGGCCCAGTTTCTGATGATGGGACTGATCGGGATCATTATCGCCATGGTCGTGAATATTTTTATCGGCTCCACCATGATGCAGACCATTATTTCCATGATTGCGGTGGTGATTTTTACCGGTCTGACCGCTTATGACACCCAGAAACTGAAAAACATGGCAGTGACCCTGCCGGACAATGCTTCGGGTGCCATGGTCCGCAAAGGCGCAATTATCGGTGCGTTGAGCCTGTATCTGGATTTCATGGGACTGTTCATCCACCTGATGCATCTTTTAGGTGTCGCCAGAGAATAAACCGGTTGTCGGACATTTTTATTGAACATACAAATCAGGGCCGGATATCCCAGCAGATTTCCGGCCCTGATTTTTTAGATATGTGCTTGAATGGCCTGGCAGATCTGGTCGCACCCGGCCAGGGTCACGGCTTTTTCAGGTCCTTCCACCATGACCCGCAGCAGCGGCTGGGTCCCGGAATACCGCACCAGGACCCGCCCGTTTTCCCCCAGCCGGGAAGACACCGCTTCAATGGCTTCGGCAATCGCGGGAATCTGCATGAAATCCGGACGGGACGCATCCACTTCCACATTTTTCAACACCTGGGGAAACACCTGCATCACTGAGGCCAGATCCGACAGCGGCCGGCCGGTTTCCGCCATGACCGATATCAACCGCAGGGCAGACAACAGACCGTCTCCCGTGGTATGATCGTCCAGAAAAATCATGTGACCGGAATCTTCCCCGCCCATCACAGCGCCGCTCTTCTGCATCTGGGCCAAAACCCGACGGTCCCCTACCCCGGTCCGGATATGGGTGATCCCCAGCGCATCCAGCGCCCGGGTCAGACCGATATTGCTCATCACCGTACTGACCACCCGGTTGTTTGGCAGCTGATTCTTTTTTTTGGCATGTCCGGCGCAAATGGCCAGAATCCGGTCCCCGGTGATTATGCCGCCGGTTTCATCCACGGCAATCATCCGGTCCGCATCCCCGTCAAACGCGATCCCGATATCCGCTTTAAGGGTGGCCACCTGTTTTTGAAGGTCCTGAACATGCTGGGATCCGCAATTTTTGTTAATGTTGAACCCGTCCGGTTCATCATGGATGAACACGGCACCAAACAACGCATCATTGAACACCTGATGACAGATATCACTGGCAGCACCGTTGGCGGCATCCACCACAACCCGGATGCGCGGAGACAGTGTTTTAAAGGGAAACCGGTCCAGCAGAAACCGGGCGTACCTTTCCAGACTATCCGATATGACTGAAATGTTTCCCACATCGTTTCCTGAAAAGAGTTCCGGATCACCAATCATCGCTTCCAGGGCCGATTCCTGTTCATCTGTGAGTTTGATGCCGCCTTTTTGAAAAATTTTGATGCCGTTGTCATAAAACGGATTATGGGATGCGGAAATCATCACACCGGCCCCGACATGTGCCATGGACCCGGCCAGATATGCCACCCCGGGCGTTGGAATCACACCGGCCAGGCATGCCTCTACGCCGGCGGATGCCACACCGGCAGCCAACGCAGATGCCAGCATATCTCCGGAGATCCGGGTGTCTTTGCCGATCACCACCTGGTGCTGGCCCGAATCCCTGGCCATCAGGGCCACGGCCCGGCCGGTTTTAAGTGCGATTTCGCAGGTCATGGGATGGGTGTTGGCCCGACCCCGGATACCATCTGTGCCAAACAATCGTGTCATATACAATTATCCTAACATTTTCAGACCGTCAAAAGATCCAGCACGGCTGTTTCGATGTTCAGCAGCCATTGAGACGTCTGGGTTTTAATATCCCGGGGCAGGCTCTGGATTGCTGGAATATAGTCAATGTCATGCCGGTTTACCTGGTTATTCAACCATGTTACCAGGATTTCTCCGGATGCAGGCAGTTCCGGCGAATCCAGGACCTGATCCATGTGTTTTCCCACCATTTCCATGGCTGCTGAAATCCGGTCATGGGTTTGGGACGCCTTTAACGTATCACAGAATTTTTCCAGCTGACGGATCCGTTCTCCAATACTTTGAACCAGTGTTTTCTGAAGCCCGGATACCAGTTTTCTGGACAGGTCATCACGGGCAAAAACGGGGCGGACATGAACATACCAGGCATTTAACGCAGCCAGGCCGGCCAGATATTTGACATTATGATTAAAAATCCGGACCGCGCCGGGATGCACACCCGACCGTCTGGGCAAAGACACCGACCGGGTGTTCCCGGCCAAAATCATCTGGTCCGGGCGTTCCTCATCCTTTCTGACAATGGATCCGGCCCCGGTCAGACACCCGAATCCGATCCGCACCGGTCCCACCAGTCCCCCCTGCCCGCCCAGAAAAATGGGCGGCTGATCCAGCATCACGCCCTGGTGCACATTGCCCATCATGGACGGGGTGGCTTTGTCCTGGTTGGGCGTGTAATTGAAATGGACAAATGAAGACCCCACTTCCGAATGGTTTTTCCGGCTGGTGCCGCCGGCCATGAAACAGTCACAGAAATTGATCAGACTGCCCAAAGTGACAAAGGGAAACAGCAGGGTCTGTTTGAGCCCTACGGTATGGGCCGCACACGCCTGTTCCTCCAGAATGGTGCCGGCTCTCACATGGGCATTGGAACCAAACACATTATCCCCTAAAAACACGGCCTCCTGGAAAAATCCGCCGTTGAGCCGGACATTTTTCCCCACCAGACAGTTTTCCAGGGTCACGGGGGCTTCATACCCGATGCGGGTCCCGGGCAGAATCAATGTGTTTGCGCCTGCAATCCGGCATCCCGGAAACACAGTAACATCATTGCCGGAAATCCGGGTTATATCCACGTCATCAGCCACGTACACCGAATCCGGATCCGGCATGACCACCCCCTGGGCCCGCAGTTTTTCCTTGATAGGTTCATGATTCGATTTCATGGCATTCACTATTAATCGTCCGGACAGCTCCCTGTCAATATGTAATTGATTGTCACGCCAAAATTATCTGATCACACCTTCTTTTGACCCATCTAAAAAATACTGATTTACAATTCACAAACAGGCAGATACCATATTATGGATAAAATCATCTTGAACGCTGCAAAGGAAATTTCAGACATGTTTGATTCAGACAGCTTCAACACCCTGAAAACACACGCCCACCGGATGAATACCCCGGAATTTCACTTAAAACGCCTGATTGAAGATCCCGGCCGTTTGAGCGGTTTTTCCCTGAACATCCCCGGATTTTTTTATGATTTTTCCCGGCAGCGGCTGGATACCGCTGTCAGGCAGACATTGAACGCTCTGGCAGACGATACCGGTGCCCAAAAAATGTTTGCCAAAATGGCGGCCGGCAATCCGGTCAACCCCTCGGAAAAAAGGGCCGCACTGCATACGGCGGCCCGGGGATTTCTGGATTCCGGCCTGAAACCGGAAAATCCGCAGATTCTCAGTGATATCCGGACAGTGGCCCAAAACATCCGCACTTTTTCACAGGATGTGCACAACGGCCGCATCACCGGAACCCGGAAAAAAAAATTCACAGATGCCGTTATCGTGGGAATCGGCGGATCCTATCTGGGCTGTGAATTTGTTTACAAAGCGCTGGAATCCGGCAAAAACCCGAAAATCAATTTACATTTTCTGTCCAATGTGGACATTGACAATTTCGGACAGATCCTTGCCCGGATCGATCCGGACACCTGTTTGTGGATCATTGTGTCCAAATCGTTTACCACTACGGAAACCATGGCCAACCTGGCCCAGGTTCAGGGATTTTTGAGCCGGCACCGCCTGAATCCTGAAGATCACCTTGTGACCATCACCGCCAAAGGCAGTCCCGGGGATGACCCATCCAATCCGGTCCTGGCCAGCTTCCACATGTTTGATTTCATCGGGGGTCGGTATTCCGTCTCTTCGGCGGTGGGCGGAGTCCCTTTGAGCCTGGC
>CALGAJ010000178.1 GCA_937951975.1 uncultured Desulfotignum sp. | reverse complement strand
TGCGGAATCCGCCTTCCGTGAATTTCATGATATTGCCCTTGTGCATCAGGGTCACACTTTTGCGGTTGTTTTCCAACGCATATTCACACGCTTTTTTCACCAGGCGCCGGGTGTTTTCCGGGGACATGGGCTTGAGCCCCAACGCGCTTGATTCCGGGAGATGGCAGTTCAGACGGGTTTTGAGCATGTGCATCAACTGTTGGCACTCCGGAGTGCCGGCTTCCCATTCCATGCCGGCATACACATCTTCCGTGTTTTCCCTGAACACCACCATATCCACTTTTTCCGGGTGTTTCACCGGACTGGGCACCGGGGGATAATACCTGACCGGCCGGATACAGGCATACAGGTCCAGTTCTTTTCGCAACCGGACGTTCAGGCTCCGGATACCTTTTCCCACGGGCGTGGCCAAAGGGCCTTTGATGGCGACTTTCAAATTCCGGATGGTTTCAAGCGTCTGATCCGGAAGCCAGTGCCCGGTTTGTTTGAAACTGGATTCTCCGGCCGGCACCGGGACCCAGTCGATTTTTTTTTCTTCTCCAAATACGGCATTGACGGCCGCATCCAGCACAATCCGGGCATTGGGCCAGATGTCGGATCCAATGCCGTCGCCTTTTATACAGGCCACTGCCGGATAATCCGGCACCTGCCATGTTCCGTTTAAAGTAATTGAAATCGGTTGCTGCATGATAATTTGAATTATTCCTTAGTTTTGATTGACGATTTTCTGGCGCAGGGCCTCGTACATGGCCATGGCCCCGGCCACTGACGCATTCAAAGAGGTGACCGGACTTTTGATGGGGATGGAAATTACAAAATCGCACACTTTGAGCACGCCCGGTCGAACCCCTTTGTGTTCTCCGCCCACCACCAGGACCAGGTTTCCGGTCAGATCCGCCTGGTGCAGCAGCGTGCTGCCTGCGGCATCTAAACCGGCCACCCAGGCATTGTGAGTTTTAAGGGTCCGGATGGTGGCCGCGGTGTTGGTGACCACAAAAATGGATGCATGTTCCATGGCACCGGCCGAGGCCCGGGAAACTCCGGGACCGGGCAGCGCAGACCGGTCCTTGGGCATCACGATATAATCCATCCCCGTGCACAGGGCCGTGCGGATCAGTGCTCCCACATTCTGGGGGTCTTCAATCTGATCCAGAATCAATGCGTGAAACGGGAGTTGCCTCTGGGCAATCCGGGCCATGAGATCCGGCTCACGAAATACCGGAAACGGGGTGGCCAACGCCGCAATACCCTGATGAACCCCGCCCCGGGCAAGCGCGTCCAGCTGCCGGGTATCGGTAAAGGACACGGGAATACCGGCTGTTTTTGCCGCAGATATCAATGTGTCTTTCCGCCGGCCCGACATTTTCTTGAACAGATACAACTTTTCAAACCGACGGCGACCGGCTTTCAGGGCTTCAACCACGCTGTGAAACCCGAAAAGGATTTCCATGCCCGGCTCAGACATCGCTGAATTTCCGTTCCTTTCCGGCAGACGTCATCTCCTGCTCAAAAATGCCGCACAATTGGTTTGCAGCCGTTGTCAGATCATCGTTCTTCACCACATACTGGTAAAGATGTTTCAACGCGATTTCTTTTTTGGCGTTTTCCAGGCGTAATGCAATGGTTTGCGCACTGTCCGTACCCCTTTTTTCCAGCCGTTGGCGCAGCTCCTCAATGGAAGGCGGCAAAATAAAGATCGTGACGGGATCCAGGCCGGCATCCATGACCTGCCGGGCCCCCTGGACATCGATGTCCAAAAGCAGATTGCTGCCCGCTGTCAGCTGTTTTTCCACAAACACCCGGGAAGTGCCATAATAATTCCCATGAACCCGGGCCCATTCCAGCCACTCTCCCGCCTGGATCATCTGCTCAAAAACCGGTTCTGTGACAAAAAAATAATCTTTGCCGTCAATCTCTCCGGGCCGGGGCGGACGCGTGGTATGAGACACCGAATACGACACCCCGGGAACCCGGACCATGACCTGTTGGATTAACGTGGTTTTACCGGCCCCGGAAGGCGCGGAAATCACAAACAACCGTCCTTTTTTCTTCATATCAGCTTTCCTGGGTCTGTTCCGGGTTCCGGATCAGGGTTTCAAACCGGGCGGACAGGGTTTCCGCCTGAATGGCCGACAAAATCACATGGTTGCTGTCCGTGACGATAATGGCCCGGGTTTTTCGGCCATGGGTGGCATCGATGAGACGGCGGGCATCTCTGGCCTCATCCTTGAGGCGTTTCATGGGGCTGGAATTCGGAGTCAGAATCGTCACCACCCGGTCCGCCACCACGGTATTGCCGAAACCGATGTTCAGCAATATCTGTTCCATGCCTGTGCCTGTGCGATCGGCAGCGACAGGTTTCTTTTTTTTAATATTACTCAATGTTCTGCACCTGTTCCCGGATTTTTTCCAGTTTTGATTTCAGATCCACCACCATGTGAGACAATGCGGCCTGAGCGGCTTTGGATCCAATGGTATTGAACTCCCGGTTGAATTCCTGGATCAGAAAATTCAGGGTCTGGCCCTGGGAACTGTCCGCATTCATCGTTTTTCTAAACTGATGGATATGACTTGAAATCCGGACGATTTCCTCGGACACGTCACTTTTATCCGCCAGTATGGCCACTTCCTGGGCCAGGCGGACGGGATCGATCTCCCCCTGGTCTGCGGTGAGCCTGGCCAGCCGCTCTTGAAGCCGTTTTTTGTACAGCACCGGGACATCCCCGGCCAGGGACTTCAGCAAATCCATCTGATCTTCAATCTCTGTGATCCGGGCCGTCAAATCCTGGTACAGGTTTTCCCCTTCGGCCCGGCGCATCCGGTCCAGGTCCCGGGCCGCCAGGTCCACAGCGTCACACACCACCTGGGTCAGCAGGACCTGATCCGGGTTTTCCACGGCCGGCACAATGATATTTCTGGCTGACAGCACATCCGCCAGTTCCGGTTCCCGGGAAAGCCCCAGATGATCGGTGATCTGTTTCAACGCTTTAAAATAGGCCGATGCCTTTGTTTCATCCACGTCAAACCCGTTCTCCCGGGAGCCTTCATCCTGGATCGTGACCCGGATTTCCATCCGGCCCCGCTGGTGATACCGGGTCGCAATCTTCTTGATCTCCTCTTCCAGCCCCTGACAGGATTCAGGCAGGTACACGGCAAAATCCAGATGCCTGGAATTATAGGACCGGATCACTGCTTCGGCCGTGATCAGATCCTTTGTATGGACCGCTTTGGCAAACGCGGTCATGCTTTTTATCATGACTGACTCCTTTTGGCTGTTTTTAAATCCAGCAGATATTTGTCCCGGACCTGTTCCAGAAAACGAAGGATTTCTTTGGACCGGTAGTCCGGATAGGTCCAGTCCAGCGGAACAAACTGTTTGCCGATATACATCAGGGTCAGATCCGCGTACATCTGATCCCCGATGTAAATCCGGTGGGCATAGTCTTTGCCCGTGGCCAGCACAAACCGGGAAGGCAGCAGATAACCCGGGTCGATATTGATCCGGCGCTGTTGATCTGTGACAAACTGCTGTTCCACGGCATTGGTGGCCTGTTTGATTTTTGACAGATCCGCCTGAGCCACCAGGGGCTTGAACGCCAGTATCCGCCGGAAAAGAGGATGTCCCATTTCCTTGTGATAATAGTTGGTAAAATCAAAATCCAGCCACCTGGACACCAGGTCCACGGGACCGCCGATGGTTTCCAGCAAAGGAAACACGGATTCAAACAGCGGTTTTTCCTTCATGAACACCGACATCACCAGCTTGGCCGGATCCGGCATTTTGGGCACACTCATGACTGGATCGGTTTGGCCTCTTCCACCAGCATGATGGGGATGTCGTCTTTGATTTCATACAACAGACCGCAATCGTCACAGATCAATCCATCCTGGTTTTCTGTCAGCCGGATCTGGTTTTTGCATTTGGGGCACACCAGAATGTCCAGCAGTTCCTTGGAAATACCCATATCCCTCTCCTTATTTATGATTCACTGGTTTTATTTTCAGGTTCCCGGGGAAAATAAAGCGGTCCGGCCGGTCCGTTTCCCGGGTGTTCAGCCGTGTTTTTCGCCGCCATCTGCAGCATGACCAGGTCATAAAACGCGCCTTTACCGGCCATGAGTTCCTCCCGGGTACCCTGTTCCAGAATGGCCCCGTCTTTGAGCAGTATGATCCGGGATGCATAATCAATGGTGGACAGCCGGTGGGCAATGACAAAGGATGTGCGGCCTTTCATCAGGTTTTCCAGGGCTTTCTGCACCACTTTCTCGGCCTGGGAATCCAAAGCCGACGTGGCTTCATCCAGGATCAGCACAGGCGCGTCCTTGATCAGGGCCCGGGCAATGCAGATGCGCTGTTTTTCCCCGCCGGACAGACGGGAGCCCAGTTCCCCGATCAGGGTGTCGTACCCTTTGGGAAACCCGGTGATGAAATCATGGGCATAGGCGGATTTTGCCGCAGCCTCGATCTCCGGGTCCGTGGCATCCATGCGGCCATACCGGATATTGTCTTTCACGGTTTCGTTGAACAAAATGGGTTCCTGGGTCACAATGGAGATATGATCCCGCAACGATTGAACGGACAGCTCCCGGACATCGATACCGCCCACGGTCACCCGGCCGGATGTCACATCATACAGCCGTGGGATCAGGTTCACCAGGCTGGTTTTACCGCCCCCGCTCATGCCCACCAGGGCCAGAACCTCCCCGGGGGCCGCCGTCAGGTTGATATGTTCAAGGGCCGGGCCTTCATCGGGCCCGTAACTGAAACACACATCTTCAAACGCCACGGCCAGGGCCCGGCCGGAAAGTGTCTGCGCATCCGGGGCTTCTTTGATGGTCTGGTCTTCCTCCAGTACATCGAAAATCCGGGATGCGGCGGCCACGCCTTCCTGGATGGTGTTGTTCAGCTTGGAAATTTTTTTCACCGGGTCATACAGCATCATCACGGCTGTTAAAAAAGAAAAAAAGATGCCCGGCGTAGACGTCCCGTTGATGACCCGCATGCCCCCGAACCAGATGATAAAAGCGATGCCCAGCCCCCCTAAAAACTCCATGACCGGCGAAGACAGGGCCTTGGCAATCACTTTTTTCATTTCCAGCTCAAACAGCAACCGGGTCTTTTGTTTGAACCGCTGTTTCTCAAATGCCTGAAGATTGAAAATCTTGATGATCTTGCTGCCGGTGAATGTCTCGTGCAGAAACGAGTTCAACTCCGCCATGGTTTCCTGGGTGCCCGTGGAAAACTTACGGACTCTCCGGCCGAAAATCAGAATCGGATAAAACGCCAGGGGCAGCACCACAAAAGCGCCCAGGGCCAGCTGCCAGTCCCGGTAAAAAATGACAAACAAAAAAGCGATCACGGAAAAAAAATCCCGGAATATATTGACCACGGCCGTGGAGACCATGCCCTTGACAATATTGACATCATTGGTGATCCGGGACATGAGAGCCCCTGTTTTTTCCTTGTGGATAAAAGCCAGGGGCAGATCCGTGATCCGGTCGTACAGCGATTCCCTGAAATACCGGATAATGCGCTCGCCAATGTAGTTCATCAGGTATTCCGACCCGAACGTGCCCACGCCTTTGAGCAGAAACACCAGCACGGCCAACGCCGGAATCAGCATGAGCATGTCCCGGTCTTTTGCCACAAAAATATCGTCGATCACGGGTTTGACCAGAAAGGCCATGGACCCGTTGGCGGCCGCCACCACAATCATGCACAGGGCTGCAACAATCAGATATCCCTTGTACTGAAATATCAGTTCCAGAATTTTTCTGCGGCGTGATCCGGACAGACCGGCAAGTGTTTTATCCATAAACCTTATATCTTTGGTTCCAGCCCTATTGTCAATCTTAAAAAAACATGCGAGCATAAGCTCCCATGACAAAGATCGCCTTTATACCCGATTTGATGGGATTTTACAACATGCTCTGGGCCGCGGCCCTGCCTTTTTTGCGGCGCCACCCCCGGCTGGCCCGCACCTTTGCCCAGCGGACCGATCCATCCCATCTGAATCCCGCTGATGTCTGGATCCAGGCGGCATCTGCCGGAGAAGCGCTTCTGGCCGTCCGACTGGTTCAGCATTTTTCCCCGGACCGGCCCTTACGGATATTGATCACTACCACCACGGACCAGGGCATGGAAATTCTGTGTTCGGAACTTGAAAAAAAACCGGTTTCCGCCAAAGTATCCATATCCCTGGCATGGTTTCCCTTTGACATGCCTTGGGTGGCGGTCCGGGCGGTTAAGGCGGTCAACCCCCAAGTGATGGTCCTGGTGGAAACCGAACTCTGGCCGGCCCTGCTGCACTTTCTAAACCGGCAGCACACCCGGGTGCTGGTGGTAAACGGACGCATGTCCGTTAAAAGCCGCCGGGGGTACAAGATGACCCAATGCGTATGGTCGAACATCGATTTACATCAGATTCTGGCTGTTTCCGATCCGGATGCCCAAAGATTCCGTGAGGTGTTTGACCGGGTCCGGGTGTCGATGATGCCCAATATCAAATTTGAAACCCTGCCCCCTCAGTCCTTTGAAATAACGCCGTCTTTGTCAACGGATATCTTTCCCTGCCCTTGGCCGGTGTCTGTGTTTGCCTCCATCCGCCGCCAGGAGGAAAAAATGGTGCTTAAAATGATTCAAATGCTGTTATACCGGTTTCCCGGGCAGGTAATGGCGGTATTTCCCAGGCATATGCACCGGCTCGGATTCTGGAAGCGCCGGCTGAAAAAAACCGGAACAACGGTTTATCTGCGGTCTGAACTCACATCCCCCCCTGCTGGGCCGGGCATTATCCTCTGGGACCGGTTCGGTGAGATGCGCCATGTTTTCAGATATGCCCATGCCGTGTTCATGGGCGGCAGTTTAAAGCCTTTAGGGGGTCAGAATTTTTTAGAACCGTTGCTCCAGGGGGCCCCGGTTGTCACGGGCCCGTTCTGGGATGATTTTTTCTGGGTGGGAAACCAGATCTTTGACACCGGGCTGGTGCAACGGGAAAAAGACTGGCAATCATCGGCCCAGGCCATGTTGTCTTTTTTGAAACATCCGGAAGACCGAACCCTGCGGCAAAAAAAAGCACAGGCCTATGTCGCGGCCCGTTCCGGAGGGGCAGACATGGCGTGCCAATCCATTCTGGCTGCATTGTACGATAAATATATCAGGCCAGAGGCCGGACCAGATCCTGAATCCGGCCGGTCCGGGTGATATCCAGAAAAGTCTCCCCGAGATCCCGGCTCAGGTCGGCCACGGTTTCCCAGGCATCCACCCGTCTGGCATCCTGTCCTTTTAAACGGACAAAATCCTTTCTGTCTGGAATCCGGCCAAAGGGCAGGCGCGACACAAATCTGTCAGACGGGGCCACCAGTATCATCCGGTCGGTCACCGCACCGGTCACCCGGCGGCCGGGATGTTTTTTGTCAAACCACCCGGCAATGAGATGGGGATAAAAATGGGGATACAGAACCAATCCTTTATGGCCTGAAGTCAAGGCAAAGGCGGGATGATAATCCAGAATCCCGCCGTCTCTGTATATGCCTGAAGGCGCACCCGCAATATCTGTCACCCCTTCCATGACATAGGGAATGGCACCGGATGCGGTCAAAGCAGATTCAAAATTACCGGGTTCCAGGGGCACACACCGGGTAGGAAAATCTGAGAAATCCACACGCCCTGTATCAAACCGGTCATGGTGAAACATAACCCGCTCCAGATACAGGCGGTTCAGATCCCGGGATATCCGGTTCAGAACGGCACCGGCGGCAACACCCAGGATCTGGGGGATTCTGTGTCTGGATGCCAGCAGATACCGGCACCGGACCGTTCCGAACGCGATGCGCAAAAAAGGATGGCCCAGAATTTCATCCACCCGGGCCGGGTCCAGAAACGCCGCCATGATCCGATCGGATTCCCGGGATACCTGGGCCGGCGTCACCCGTCCCTGATAATACTGGTGGATATACGCATGTTTCAGGGCGGACAATGCCCGCACCGGATCATTTTGAGCAGCTGCGGCAAATTTCCAGGCCCCGATGGAAGTGCCCAGCACGGGCAGCGGGTTTTTGCGGTGTACAAACCAGCGCGAGAACAGTGCCGCATCCAGGCCGTAAATCACCAGCCATTTGGCAGCCCCTGAAGCCCCCAGCACCAGGTCGATATCATTGGGCGACAACCCGTTTTTCCTGATATGTCTGTATGCTGTGCGGCCGGCAAAAATCACCAGGTCATCGGTCATGTCATTCATCCTTTGTTTAACCGCTCATGTGACCCATTCACGGGTTCCGGTTCAATACCGGCGGGTACTATAGCATTATGGTGTATCTGATTCAATGCCCGGCTCATTCTCAATGACTGACCGCCATGACCCTCAGACCGAATATGGATATGCTGGACTTTGCGCCCTGAAAACAGTATATTTTGAAAAACTGTTTGGGCAAATCATAAAAACTGAGGTTTGAATCTTGGGGAGAAAAAAATGAAAGACAACATACATGCCGGTACCCAGGCGGTCTGGGGCGGAGAGGAACAATCATGGATGCAGGGCGCCACCCAGGTCCCCGTGGTTCACAGTGTGTCTTTTGGATACCGGGATATGGATGAATGGCTCCAGGTGGCAAAAGGAGACAAACCCGGTCACATCTATGGCAGAAACACCAATCCCACGGTCCAGGCGTTCGAGGAAAAAGTGCGGCTCCTGGAGGGGGGAGAGGCCGCCACCAGTGCGGCCACGGGCATGGGCATCATCAGCAGTGCATTGTTCGGCCTGCTGAGTGCCGGGGACCGGGTGGTATCCATTAAAGACACCTATGGCGGGACCAGCAAGCTGTTTTTTGAATTTCTGCCCCGGTTCCAGGTGGATACCACGCTGTGCGATACCGCGGATCATGCAGCCATTGAAACCGAAATTGCCAAAGGCTGCAAACTGGTGTACCTGGAAACCCCCACCAACCCCACCATCAAAATCCTGGATCTGGAACGGCTGACTGCCGCAGCCAAAAAGGCCGGTGCCATTGTGATCGTGGACAATACCTTTGCCACGCCCATCAACCAAAATCCGCTGCACCTGGGAGCAGATCTGGTGCTTCACAGCGCCACCAAATTTTTAGGCGGCCATGCCGATGCCCTGGGCGGGGTGATCTGCGGGAACAAAGACCTGGTTGAAAAAATCTACCATTTCCGGGAAATCAACGGCGCCACCCTGCATCCCATGGCCGCATATCTTTTGCTCAGAGGCATGAAAACCCTGCATCTTCGCGTGGCACGACAGAATCAGAGCGCCCTGGAGATCGCCCGGTTTCTTTTTGAACATCCGGCCGTGACCCGGGTCTATTACCCGGGGCTTGAAACCCACGACAATTATGAGATCGCATGCAAACAGATGCGGGGGTTCGGAGGGATGCTCAGTTTTGAATTAAAGGAAAACACTTTGGAAGCTGTCAAACGGTTTCTTCCCCGGCTCAGATTTGCCCATGCCGCCGCCAACTTAGGCGCAGTGGAAACCCTGGTGGGCATGCCCGCCACCACCAGCCATGTGGAATGCACCGCCCGGGAGCGGGCCGCCATGGGCATTCCCGAAGGCCTGGTCCGATATTCCACGGGCATTGAGGATTCAAGGGATCTGATCGCGGATCTGACCCAGGCCCTGGAAGAATAAAGATGCCAGGCCTTGTGTTTTAATAAATTCCGGATGCACGAAAATATAATTCCGGTGATGTTCGTTTTTACGTCTATAGGGGAATTTATCAAACCGGCTGCAATGAATCATCTTTTTTTTGAATGAAAAAAAACCGTCATATCCCAGGGATGTCAGATATGAAAAAAGGGCTTGTTTTCGCGCTTCTTCATGATGGCATTCAAAGAGCAGGCAGGGTTTGTCTCTTTCCAGCAGACGACGGCCTCCTTTGAACACATCGCGTTCATGACCTTCAACATCACATTTTATGAATGCCACATCCCTGAACTGATCTGAATAATCATCCAGGGTGGTCACGTCCACAGACACGGTCTGCCATGTGCCTCTCCGTAGATTTTTATTCAATGTGGCCCCGCCTGACCCCGGTTCAGCCCGGTAAAGTTCCATCACCCCGGGTTCACTGGACAATCCTTTTCGCACGATGGAAAGGTTATCCAGTTTAAATGCGGATTTAAGCCCCGTCAGATGGGTTTCAAGCTCCGGCTGGGGCTCAAACGCGACCACTTTTCCCAGGGGACCCGCCTTTTTTGACATCCAGTAGGAATAAATGCCCCTGTTGGCACCGATATCAATGACTGTTTTTCCTTTAAGACTCAATTTCAGAAGAAAACAGATA
This sequence comes from uncultured Desulfotignum sp., assembly GCA_937951975.1. Lineage (GTDB taxonomy): Bacteria > Desulfobacterota > Desulfobacteria > Desulfobacterales > Desulfobacteraceae > Desulfotignum. Next base: position 7,559 of record CALGAJ010000178.1, on the reverse strand, counting down.
TCTTCTTTTTCCGTATTAAGGCGGTAATGCCAGGCACTGTGAATCATGTGCAGCTTTTGAAAAAAATTCATCGGTCTTCCTTTTGCATTGCATTTATGAGCCGCACATAAATATCATATATAAAGCCAAAGTCAATGGGTATCAAATGCCGAGTTTCTCAGGAAAAACCAGCAACCATTTCAGGTTGCACAAAAAACAGGACCCGGTTTTGTTGAACCAGACCCTGTTTTCAGACTCAATGACTTGTGTGGATGAGTTATCCGGCGTTATCCCAAAGCCACGGCCTGACGTTCCGCCGCCGACTGCCGGGCCGCACCTTTGCGTTTCTTCCGGGACGTCACCCGGTCCGCAGGCACATACTCCAGGGCATTCACTTCGCAGAACCTTACACACTGGGGATCTCCCCCGCACAAATCACACTTGAACACCTGGTGTGTCGTGTCGTTATATCCCATGGCGCCAAAGGGGCAGATCCCCACACAGGACCGGCACCCGATACATACCTCCTGATCCACTTTTACAAACCCGAAATCCGGGTCCCGGGAAATCGCTCTTACCGGGCACACATTCATGCAGGGCGCATCTTCGCACTGTTTGCAGATCACCGGAATATACACGCCCTCCTGCTCCCATTTGATCACCTGGATCCGGCTTTTGGCGGGATTGGACACCCCTTCGTGCATCACTGAACACACCTGTTCACACAGGCGGCAGCCCGTGCATTTATCCGCATCCACTGTCAGAAATTTATCCATGATTTTCTCCTTGTCCATATCTACAGCAACCGGGTGGGTTCGTTTTCAAGCCCCAGCCGCGTCAAGGTTTCAGCCGTCGGTACCCCTTCCCTGTCCCATCCGTGGTGTTCGTAGAACTCATCAATCATGACATTGAACTTGTCCCTGTCGATCCGTTTTCCGATGACATCGGGCGCGCCTCTGCGGCAGGGTTCGTCAAAATAGCGGTGGTTCAGGGTGTCGCCTTTTCTGGGATCATTGCGGGTCAGGCCTTCCCGAAGGTTGAACAGCCGTTCCAGGTTGTTGCACCGTTCCGCTGCATCCCAGATCTCTTTGGGCGTGAATTCCAGGCCCGTGTTGTAGTAGATCACCTCGGGCCAGTCCTCGAAATTGGGAAGCGTGGCACCTAAAAACACGGTGTGGTATTTGCAGATCCCCAGGCAGTCCACGGCCATGTATACGTTTTCCTGCCAGAACACCTGCCAGGGTTTGCCGATATATTCGGTGTGCTCGGAAGACAACGGCCCGTCATAGGGCACCGGGGAACTGTAGATTTTTCTGAGAACCGGTTCCGGCAGATGGTACAGGTCGATGGCCGGCCGGGACCGCAGATGGTCAGATCCCCGGGAGGCCGTGGCGATGTTCAACGCCAGACCCGGGGTGGCCCGCTCATCCGAATGCAGGTTGTTCATGCCCTTGACCTGAATCAGGTAGTCAAAAGCGTTTTTCCCGATCTTTTCAGCGGCCGGAATACCGCCGTCGGCCAGAACATTGCCCAGCCATCCGGTGCGGGTGCAGATGTTGTGCACCATCTGGAGCAGGGCTTCGTCATTGCCGAACCGCAGGTCCAGGCCTTCGGTTTCCTTGCTGGTGAGAATGCCCAGCTCGTAAAGCTCCATGGCCCAGGCGATCATGCTGCCGATCTCCAGGTTGTCCACCCCGTACTGGTTCACGAGATGGTTGCCGGTGAGCACGGTTTCAATGCTCTTGCAGTCCGGTTCCGCACCAAACGCCCCCAAAGAGGTATATTCCGGGCCTTCATCATATTTCCCTTTGTACAGCCCGGACTGGATCTTGTACTGGGCCCGGCAGTGGACCTGGCACCCGAAACACCCGGTCATGTGGTGGGGCCCCATGGTTTCGGCGGCATAGTCGTCAATGGCTTCGGGCTCGATCTCATCGGCGTATTCCATCTGGTTGTACTGGAAATTCCGGGTGCGCACCCCGCCCCAGCAGTTGGTGGCCCCCCAGATGAACGGGGTGCCCAGGGTGCCCTGGGTCTTGTTCACCTTGGCACCGGTGATCTGGTCGATGAATTTCTTGTTGTGCTCCAGCGCATCCACGGGATGGGCGATCTTGATATCCATGGTGCCTCTGACGGCCACGGCCTTAAGATTTTTGGACCCCATGACACAGCCTAAACCCGTGCGGCCCCCGGCATTTTTGATGCCGGTCATGACGCAGGCATAGGTCACCAGGTTTTCCCCGGCCTGGCCGATGACCATGCTTTTCACTTCCTCATCGTCCAGTTCCTCTCTGATGGCCCACTGGGTATCGGTGCTGTTTTTTCCCCACAGATGAGCAGCATCCCGGATTTCGATTTCTCCATTGTGAATCCACAGATACACCGGCTTTTCCGCCTTGCCCGTGATGACCAGGTGATGAAACCCGGCCCAGGCCATCTCCGGCGCAAAGAACCCGCCCATGTTGCAGGAGCCCAGCAACCCGGTCAAGGGCGACTTGGCCATGACATGGGTCCGGGCCGTGGCGGACGCGCACGTGGCCGTGAGAAGCCCGCCGCTGACGATCAGCGGATTTTCAGGACCGATGGGATCACATCCTTTGGGCGCGTGGTTGTATAAAAGATAGGCGTCCATCCCCCGGCCGCCGATGAATTTTTTTCTCATTTCCAGGGGAATGGGCTTGATCTCCACATCCCCGGTGGTCAAATTGATATAGGCGATTTTGCGGTCCAATGCCATGTGTTGTTCCCTCCTTGATCTAATTGGAATCGCTGTCCGGCGTTCCCAGTTTTTTTGCCAGGGTTTCCTGGGCCAGTTTCCGGTTGACATCCCAGACCGGACCCCGGATTCTGGGCAGTTCCGGTGTCACCCAGAACAGACGGTAGGTCATGCCGCAGGTGGGACAGGTGATCTGCTTGCTGCCCGGCGACGGGGTGAGCCGGCCCATGCAGCTGGGGTTGTGACACCTCACTTTACCGAACGTCCGGGTAGAGCGAAGCGATTCAGACGAAGAGACCCTTTCTTTGTCAGCCATGTTACACTCCTTATGTTGTTGGGGTTGGCGGTATTTTGTTCAGCCGCCTGAAAACTCTGCCTTACGGCTTCAGTTCATTATAATGAATTTCTATACCAGACCGTCATAAAAAGTCAACCCGTTTTTCAACAAAAATAACAATATATTACAATGATTTTATTTTTAATTTGACATGACAGTCGATTCAGTATACAGAAAAGCATGATTTTTTGTTCACCATATTGAACTTATTCAATCCAAACCGAATGATAAAAGGACCAGAAAATGAACGTGCGGCGAGAACAGCTTTCCATTGACCCTGAAAAATGCACCGGATGCCGGCGGTGCATGATCGCCTGTGCCATGAAGCATCATGGCCGCATCGATCCGGGGCTTTCCCGGGTGAACGTGATCCGGCTCGAGTCACAGGACCTGAATGTGCCGGTGATCTGCATGGCCTGTGACACGGCCCCCTGCATCAAGGTGTGCCCCATGAACGCCCGGATCCGCCAGGCCAACGGCACTGTGACGACCAACCCGGATGTCTGCATCGGATGCCGGGCCTGTGTCTATATCTGCCCGGCAGGCACCCCCCGGATCGATCCGTATACCGGCCGGACCATGACCTGTGACATGTGTGAAGGTGAAACTGAACCCTGGTGCGTGGCTGCCTGCCGGCAGGAAAAAGCGTTGACCCTGTGCCCCACCGGTGCGGTGTCACACCGGGCCGCCAGACAGGCCGCCGGCAGAACCAAAAAATTTCACACCTGCAACTGATTAAAAAATGATGGAAAAAGGCAGAATGCTATGAAACTTGTAATAATCGGAAACGGCATTGCCGGCAACCAGGTGGCGTTCGATGTCCGCGCAAAAGACCCTGAGGCGGACATCCTCATCCTTTCCGCCGAAGATGTCCCGGAATATGATCCCTGTTCCCTGCCCTATTTTCTGGGAGGAGAATGTCAGCAAACCGATGTGTTCAGAAAAACCCCGGGGGATTATAAGGCCCACCGCATCGATCTCCGGTTTGATGCCAGGGCCGTGTCCATTGATCCGGACAAAAAACAGGTGACCATCCACACCGGCGAAGAGATCGGGTACGACAAACTGGTGCTGGCCCATGGCGGGGATCTGTTCATCCCCCCCCTTCCCGGCATTGACAACGCCGGCGTGTTTTCCTGCAAACAGCTCTCGGAGACCCGGAAACTGGCGGCCCACAACGGCACCGGCGCCGTGGTCATCGGATCCGGCGCCATCGGGATCGAAGCGGCGGAAGCGTTGAAGCGCAAAGGATATGAGGTCTATGTCATCGAACTCATGGATTGGATTCTGCCATCGCTGTTCGACGAACCCACGGCCAGACGCCTGGAAACCGAACTGACCGGCTACGGCATTCAGGTGTTCACCCATGAAAAGGTCATGGAAATCAAAGGAGACGGCCACGTCACCGGCGTGGTCACGGACCGGCGCACCATAGACTGCGACACCGTGGTGGTGGCCACCGGCGTGGTGCCGGGAACGGCCCTGGCCAAAACAGCCGGCATCGAGACCGGCCGGGGCATCCAGGTGAACCGGCAGATGCAGACAAATGACCCAGATATCTATGCCTGCGGCGACTGTGTGGAAACCATCGATGCCTGCACCGGGGAGATCGCCATGTTCCAGCTCAAGCACAACGCCATCGAACAGGCCCAGGTGGCGGCCCGGCACATCCTTGGGGAACCGGTCCGGTATCTGGGGGCCTATGCCTTTGCCCGGGCCCATTTTTTCGACACCCATGCCGCCACCTTCGGCAAGACCCAGCGGGCACTTGATTGTGTGTTCGGAGACAAGCGTATTGTGGAACGCGAAGACAAAAACAATTATCTGCGGGTGATGCTGCTGGACAACCAGATCGTCGGAGGCCAGGCCATCGGCACGTTTGCCGATGAGCTGGGGCTGCTCATCGGCGCCATGTGGCGCAAGGACGATTTTCTGGACATTGCCGCCAAAATGAGAACCCTGCCAAAAGGCGGGGCCGTGCATGCCTGGCCCATGGTCCGGCTGGGAACCCTTTTGGGAATGTAAACTTATCCCCCGGCCAGAAACGTGACGATCTGAATGTCATCCCCGGGGGCCACCGGTTTTTCAAGTTCGCCGGGAAACGCGCTTTCCGCGTTCAGATAGATCTCGATATGGCCGTGTAATTTCCCATTTTTGTCGAACAATTCCTTTTCCATGGCCGGGTACTGGGCGATCAGGTCCGCCAGTGCCCGGCCGACCGTGTCCCCGTTCACCTCAACCGTTTTGTTGCCGTTGGTGTGCTGCCGGTGAACCAAATGAATATGGGCTGTGGCTGTCATGTTTTCTCCTTTCAATACAGTTTCCCCACCACCGCCTCCACGGCCCGGACAATGGCTCCGTCTTCCAGCAGGGCCTTGACCGTGGCAATGTCTCTGGACAGCTGCCGGTCCTCTTTCATGTACTCGACATGCTGCCGGATGGTCCGGTACGCGGCCAGGGTCCCGTCCCCGGCCTTGATATTGGTGAACAAATCGATGGCCTGGGCCCCGCACAGCAGCTCGATGGCAATGACGTTTTCCGTGTTCTGGACGATGTCCCGGCATTTTCGGGCCGCAAACGCGCCCATGGACACGTGGTCCTCCTTATTGGCTGACGTGGGAATGGAATCCACGGACGCAGGGTGGGCCAGGCCCTTGTTTTCCGACGCCAGGGCTGCGGCCGCGTACTGAGCGATCATATACCCGGAGTTCAGCCCGCCGTCCTCCACCAGAAACGCGGGCAGCCCGGACAACTGGGGGTTGACCAGGCGCTCGATGCGCCGTTCCGAGATATTGGCCAGTTCGGCAATGGCAATGCCTAAAAAATCACAGGCCAGGGCCAGGGGCTGGCCGTGGAAATTGCCGCCGGACAGAAACTCTTCAGATTCCGGAAAAATCAGCGGATTTTCCGTGGACGCGTTCATCTCCACCCGGATCACCTTGTCCACATGGGAAAACGCATCCCAGGACGCGCCGTGCACCTGGGGGGAACACCGCAGAGTATAGGCATCCTGGATCCTTGAGCAGTCCTTGTGGGAGGAGATGATTTCCGAGTTATGCGTAATCTTGAGCATGTTTTCCGCGGCCATGATCTGACCCGGATGGGGACGGGCCTCATGGATTCGCGGATCAAAGGCGGACCGGGTCCCCATCAGGGTTTCCAGGCTCATGGATGCGGCAATGTCCGCATGCTTGCACAGATTCAACGCATCATGCAGGGCCAGGCATCCCAGAGCGATCATGAACTGGGTCCCGTTGATCAGGGCCAGGCCTTCTCCTGCAGCCAGTTCCAGGGGTTTCAGGGACCGGGCTGCCAGGGCCCTGGCGCCGGACATGCGCTGCCCGTCCACCACCGCTTCTCCCTCCCCGATCATCACCAGGGACAGGTGGGCCATGGGCACGAGATCCCCGCTGGCCCCCACCGATCCTTTTTCCGGTACCACCGGCACAATTCCTTTGTTGAGCAAGTCTGCCAGCATCTGGATGGTTTCCAGGCGAAGCCCGGAGTTGCCCCGGCAGAAATCATTGATGCGCAGGGCCATCATGGCCCGGACCACATCTTCTGGCATCTCTTTGCCCATGCCGGCGGCATGGGACAGCAGAATTTTTTTCTGGAGCCGTCTGGTATCGGCATAGGAGATGGGCACATCCGACAATGCACCGAACCCCGTGGTCACCCCGTAGATGCGCTCCCCGTTTTTCACCCAGGTGTCCACCAGGTTCCGGGCCTTGTGAATCCGGTTTTCGGAAGATTCAGCAATGGCGACCCGCCACCCGTTCCGGGCGATGCCCACCAGTTCCTCCAGCTGAAAATGGTCCCCATCCAGAACAATGGTTGTCTGATTCATTGGATCGCTCCTCTGTTGAAGGTCCCTTTTAATTTATATCTGAACCCCGGGGATATCATGGTGCTGTAAGTGGCCACCTGATCAAAGGACCAGGTGCGCCGGGTCAGTCGCAGGCAGGGTTCCGCCGCACTGATCTGAAAAAATCTCAGCACATGGGCCGGGCAGCGCACCGCCTCGATCACATGTTCCGCCTTCTGGACCGGGGCGGTCTTGAGCAGATAGTCACTGGGGGTGGTCCGGGTATAGTCCTGGGCCAGATAATCCGGGGCCACGGCCGGATTGATGAACCGTTCCGAATACTGAACCCCGACCCCCCGGTCCCTGTGCAGCACAATGGAATGAAACACCCGGCCCCCCGGATTCAGGCCCAGCCGGGCCGCGATGTCCCTGTCCGCGGGCTCTTCCGCCAGCAGCAGCACATCACAGGAATGGACCCCGCCCCAGTCGGCAATCTCCTTTGCAATGCTTCGGATCTCCAGAAGTGCGGCCTCCGGTTTGGGCCGGGCCACGAACGTGCCCACCCCCTGGATCCTTACAATGCGCCCCTCTTCGGCCAACTCCTTGAGGGCCCGGTTGGCAGTCATGCGGGAGGATTTGAACGATCTGGAGAGCTGGGTTTCCGACGGCACCCGGTCATCCGGCTTGAGAAGGCCGGCATCGATCTGTTTGACCACGTGCTG
>CALGAJ010000177.1 GCA_937951975.1 uncultured Desulfotignum sp. | reverse complement strand
CACCTGTATATCGGGTATATTCTGCTGGCCATCGTGCTGCTGCTGTTTTTCATATAACTTTTTTATCAAGCGGGGAGTGTGCATGTTTGAATCCATTGTGCTCTGGGTGGGTGCCGTCCTGACGGCACCGTTTTTCTCGGCCGTGATCCTCAAGGTCAAGGCATTTTTCGGTGGGAAAAAAGGGCCGCCGCTGCTGATCAACTATTACACCCTGATCAAGCTGTTCAAAAAAGGGTCGGTGTACAGTACCAGCACCACGGCGGTGTTCAAGATGGGTCCGGTCATCTCCTGCGCCACCGCCCTGGCGGCATTGCTGTTTCTGCCCATTGCCGGCCGGATGCCTGTGATCTCCTTCAATGGAGACGTGATCCTGGTGCTCTATCTTCTGGGCCTTGGCCGGTTCTTCACCATTGCCGCAGCCATGGACACGGCGTCTCCTTTCGAGGGCATGGGAGCGGCCCGGGAAGCCTATTTTCCCATCATCTGCGAGGCGGCCATGTTCATGATCCTGATCTTTTTCTTCCGCATGACCGGGGAACTGTCCTTTGCCGCGTATTTTGCCGGAAACGGCACGCTGGCCCTGTGGCAGGCTGCGGGACCGTCCCTGCTGTTCATCGTGATCGCGTTTTTCATCATTCTTCTGACGGAAAACGCCCGGGTTCCGGTGGATGATCCCGCCACCCACCTGGAGCTGACCATGATCCACGAGGTCATGGTCCTGGATCACAGCGGACCGGATTTCGCCCTCATCGAGCTGGGCGCGTTCTGCAAGCTGTTCTTTTACGCAGCCATCCTGTCCTTGCTGATCCTGCCCTTTGACAGCGGGGTCACCGGCATGGACGGACTCCTTTTTGTCGCCGGGCTGTTCATCGTCTACCTGGTGGTGGGCATCATCGAATCCGTGATCGCCCGGTACCGCATGGACAAGGTCCCCCAGTTCGTGCTGACCTCATTCGCCCTGGCGTTTTTTGCAACCATCATCACCCTGGAGCTGATCCAATGAGCCTTTATACGGTTGACACCCTCCTGTCCCTGGTGCTTTTGTCCGTGCTGTTTGCCTTCGGTTCGAGCCGGGTGCCCGCCCTGATCAAGGTCATGGCCTTTCAGGGCATTGTGGTGTCCATCATTCCGTTTTTCATCACCCCGGATATGGAGACCGGCGCGGTCATTTTCACCCTGGTCACCCTGGTGATCCGGGGGGCGGTCATTCCCTTGAGTCTGCATATCGCCATCAAAAAAGTGGCCATCCAGCGGGAGGTGTCCCCGATTGTGGGATACCACGCGTCCCTGTTCTGCGGGCTGGGCCTGATTGTGGCGGCGACGGTGATTTCCCGGTACCTGAACATTCCGGCCATCAGTGATTCGGCCCTGCTGTTTCCCGCGGCCGTGTCGCTGCTGGTGACCGGCATGTTCCTGCTCATGGCACGAAGAAACGCAATTGCCATGGTGATCGGGTATATCATGCTGGAAAACGGGATTTACCTGACCGGCACCACCTTTTCCACCCAGGCGAGACATATCGTGGAATTCGGCATCCTTCTGGACGTGCTGGCCGGGGTCATGATCATGGCCATCATCCTCCAGAACATCAAGCAGACCTTTGATGATGTGGATACCTCGCTTCTGAGAACCCTGAAAGAATAGGAAAGGCCCCATGGTTGAACTGGTTTTTGTCACCCCGTTTGTCACCGGCCTGCTGGCCTTTGTCCTGCCCAGAGCACTGAGCCGGCAGCTGCTGGTATTCACCGGTGCCGTCCACCTGGTGCTGTCGCTGCTGCTGTGGAAAAACAGCCCCCGGGCCTTTTTTGCCGAATATTTTGCCGTGACCCCGGAAGGGCTGCTGTCGCTTCTGGTGATCTCGCTGCTGTTTTTTCTGATCAGCATTTACACCACCGGGTATCTGACAGCCCACCAGCTGAAATCGGAAAACGTGTTTACCGGATTCATGCTGCTGTTTCTGTCCACCATGACCATGGTGACCCTGTCGGACCACATCATGGTGCTGTGGATCGCCATCGAGGCCACGACGCTTGCCAGCGCACCCCTGATTTTAACCCATGGGTCCGGGGCATCCCTGGAAGCCACCTGGAAATATGTGCTCATCTGTTCGGTGGGTATTGCCATGGCCCTTCTGGGATCGCTGTTTCTCACGTTGTCCATGGAACTGGGGGGCGTGACCGCGGCCCTGTCTTTTTCCGCCCTGTCACCGGTGGCAGGGCACCTGGATCCGGTATGGCTCAAGGCGGGATTTATCTTCATCGTGGTGGGATACGGCACCAAGATGGGACTGGCCCCCATGCACACCTGGCTGCCCGACGCCCACAGCGAAGCGCCCAGTCCGGCCTCGGCCCTGTTGTCCGGTGTGCTGCTGAACTGCGCCTATTTAGGGATTTTCAAGACCAACAAGGTCATGGTGGCCGCCGGCCTGGGCGATTTTTCCGGCACCATCCTGATCGTGTTCGGGCTCCTGTCCATTGTGGCGGCCGCCACCTATATCCTGAAACAGACCGAGTACAAGCGGATGCTGGCCTACTCCAGCATCGAGAACATGGGGATCATCGCTCTGGGCACCGGCATCGGGGGGCTGGGGGTATACGGGGCCGTGATCTGCATGATTCACCACAGCCTGATCAAGTCGTCCCTGTTTCTGTCATCCGGCAACATCCTGATGGGATACAAGGACCGGCTCATTGCCAGCACCGGGCAGATGGCGAAAAAGATGCCCAGAACCTTTGTGGCGTTCTTTGCCGGGTTTGCCGGCATCTCCGGATTTCCCCCTTTTGGGATTTTCATCGGGGAGCTGTTCATCATCATGGCGGCGTTCAGGACCGGCCATTATCTGGCCGCCGTTATTTTCATCTTCAGCCTGTGCGTGATCTTTGCCGGGTTTGCAAAACAGGTCATGGCCATCTGCTTTGACACCCCGGCGGGAAACGGTAACACCCCGACATCTGATTCCAGAGAGGTATCGTTCAAGGAACCCCCCGGCATGGTGTGGCCCCAGTATGTGCTGCTGCTGACCTCTTTGATTCTGTGCTTTTTTATTCCGGATGCCCTGTATCAGACCATTGTCGATGCCGTGCATGCCATTGGTGGAGGACTGCAATGACATTGTTTTTACCCATTTCCAACGGCGGGCGGATTCCCCGGGCCGAGGTTCCCCATCTGCCTTTTGACTCGTTCCGCGAAGAGGCCCTGGACATCGTGAAAAACGGGGGCAAGGTGGTGCAGTTTTTTGCCTATGAAGACCAGGGAGAACTGAAGTTTCTGACGGTGCTGCGGACGGACCGGCTTTTGGCGGCCGGATGTGACGCGCCGGACACCTGGCCGTCTCTGACCTGCGAGTGTGAACCGTTTCACCTGTTTGAGCGGGAGATGGCCGAACAGTTCGGCATCCGTCCGGAAGGCCACCCCTGGCTGAAGATGGTGCGGTACCATGAAAATTTCAGAGGCGCCGCAGACCCGTTCGGCAATGACTATACCAAGGATATCCCGGGCAACTATGACTACTACCAGGTGGCCGGGGACGACATCCATGAAGTGGCGGTAGGGCCGGTGCATGCCGGCGTGATCGAGCCCGGCCATTTCCGGTTCAACTGTATCGGGGAACGGGTCCTGCACCTGGAGATCCAGCTGGGGTACCAGCACCGGGGCGTGGAAACCCTTCTGAAGAATGTGACCCCCAAACGCCTGCCTCTGCTGACGGAAAACATTGCCGGGGATACCACCATCGGACACGGGCTGTGCATGGCCCAGGCCGTGGAAGCCCTGGCAGGGCTTTCTGTGGATGACGGGGCAAAGATCATCCGCACCATCGCCCTGGAACTGGAGCGGCTGGCCAATCATATCGGAGACCTGGGTGCCCTGTGCATGGATGTGGCGTTTCTGCCGCCGGCCAATTATTTTGGCCGGATCCGGGGGGATTTTCTGAACCTGTCCCTGCTGTTGAGCGGTAACCGGTTCGGCAAGGGCCTGCTACGGCCCGGCGGGGTGCGGTTCGATCTGAATGATGAGGTCCGCAAAACCCTGAACGACCGGATTGTGGAACTCAAGCCCCAGGTGGAACATGTGCTGGATCTGATTTTCAGTGCGTCCACGGTGCGGGCCCGGTTTGAAGGATGCGGCCGGGTGAGCCGTGATGATGCCGGACACCTGGGCCTGGTGGGACCGGCGGGCCGGGCCAGCGGGCTTTCCTATGATGTGCGGCGCTGGTTTCCTACGGAATGGTACGGGTACCTCAAGGTGCCGGAAAACCCCAAGCCGTCCGGAGATGTGTATGCCCGGGCTTTGGTGCGCAGAGACGAGGTTCTCCAGTCCCTGGAGATGATCCAGTCATTGATCGACCGGCCCGTGACCACCCGGGTGGTGGAAGGCCGGATGCCGACCCTGCCGCCGGACAGCCTGAGCGTCACTTTGAACGAAGCCTGGCGGGGAGAAGTGTCCCACGCGCTTCTCACCGATGACACCGGCCATATTCTGCGGTACAAGGTCAAGGATCCGTCCTTTCACAACTGGAATGGCCTGGCCATGGCGCTGCGGGACACCGGTATTTCGGATTTCCCCTTGAACAACAAAAGCTTCAACCTGTCCTACTGCGGGTTTGATCTGTGATGTTTACCGATAAAGAGAGTTTGCCACCATGCTCAGCGTATTGAAAAACCGGTTCGAACAAGGATATCGCACCTGTAACTACCCCAAAGAAAAACCGGCTGTGTTTCCCCGGTACCGGGGACGGCCCCATATCAATAAGGATGCGGATCCTTCCGTGGTCCAGGCCTGCGCCGATGCCTGTCCCCAGGAGGCCATCGATGCGGCCGATAAAACCATCGACATGGGCCGGTGCGTGTTCTGCGGGACCTGTGAGCGGATTTCGGAAAAAACCTTTGTCTCGTTTTCCGGAGATTTCGAGATTGCCACGGCCAACCGGTCGGATTTGATTACCGACGGGACCCTGCCGGATCTGGCCCGGCATGCAAAACAGCATTTCAAAAAACTGTTCGGCCGATCGTTGCAGCTGCGGCAGGTGTCCGCAGGCGGATGCAATGCGTGTGAAGCGGATCTGAACGTGCTGGCCACCCCGTTTTTCGATCTGGCCCGGTTCGGCATCAATTTTGTGGCCTCACCGCGGCATGCCGATGCCATTGTGGTCACCGGCCCGGTGTCCAGGAATATGAAAACCGCATTGCTTCAGACCTATGAAGCGGTTCCTGAACCCCGGGTGGTGATTGCCGTGGGCAGCTGCACCATCACGGGCGGGCCGTTTTACGGCAGCCCGGAAGTGGCCCCGGGGCTGGAAAGCATCCTGCCGGTGGATCTGTTTATCCCCGGATGTCCGCCCCATCCCCTGACCAATCTCCACGGCCTGTTGAGGTTTTTCAAATAATCCATTGTATCATTCCAGGGATTCCAGCTTTTCCTGGAAGAGCATTTCCATCTGTCTGTCGGTTCGGACCTGATGCATGATACGGTTGTAGGTTTCAAAATCCAGGCCTGCATTTTCAGCGGCCCGGACCATGTTTTCATTGGCTTTGAGCTGCAGTTCCCGGCGTTCGTCCATGTTTTCCGTCTGCTGCACTGATTGCTGCAGGTCCAAGATCGGAAGAGCGTCGTGTAGGGAAAGAGTGTAGATCTCGGTGGTCGC
>CALGAJ010000176.1 GCA_937951975.1 uncultured Desulfotignum sp. | reverse complement strand
ACGCCTGTACACGGAAAAAAATTATCACAATTGCACGGTTGACTATGAAATCACTTCTTTGAAAAACAATCAGGCGGATATTGTGTTCGTGATTGAAGAGGGTGAAAAAATCAGAATTGAATCCATCGTGTTTGAAGGAAACACGTATTTTAATGATAAAAAACTGAAAAAAACCATTCAGACGCGGGAGAAAGGATTCTGGTCTTTTATCTCCTCATCCGGTGACCTGGATGAAAATGAACTGACCAATGATGCGCTTCGTCTTGAATCCTTATATAAAAACAACGGTTTCATCAATGTCAAAATCTCAGATCCCCAGATAGACATGGGGGAAGAAAGCATTGCCATCGGTTTCAAAATCGATGAGGGCGAACAGTACAAAACAGGGAGCGTGGACATAACCGGGGATATTCTGACATCGAAAACCGAGCTGTTTGACAAGCTTCTGGTAAAGGAATCTGATCTGTACAACCGGGAACTGATCCGAAAAGACATGCTGGGGCTCAGCGATTTATATTCCAACCAGGGATATGCCAATGTCAAGGTCTCCCCGCTGGTGGAAACCGATGAAGACAGTCATCAGGTACACATCACATACAAAATTGATCAGGGAGAACCGGTCTATTTCAACCGGATCCTGATCTCCGGCAATGAAAAAACCCGGGACAAAGTCATTCGCCGGGAGATGGCTGTGGAGGAACAGGGCAAATTTTCCATGAGCGGCATTCAAAGATCTTACCGGAATCTGGCCTACAGAGACTATTTCCAGTCTGTGGAAATCAATCCGGTGCAAACGGATGTGCCCAATCAGCGGGATCTGGAAGTGAAGGTCGAAGAAAAGCCCACAGGCAATTTCTCATTCGGCGGGGGATTTTCAACGGATGACGGCGCCTTTGGTCAGGTATCCCTGGAAGAGCGCAACCTGTTCGGCCGGGGGCAGAATTTGAAAATTCTGGCAAGGATGTCAGGAGAAACCGGGTTGTATGATCTCGGGTTCACCGAACCCTGGATTTTTGATAAACCGGTGTCCGCGGGATTCAATATTTACAAGCTTGAAAGAGAATTTGAATATTATGAACGAAACGCCATCGGCCTGACACTTCGATCTTCTTACCGGCAGCTGTGGGATTACACCACCATCGGTGTGGAATACAATGTTGAAGATTTTGAAGTTGAAAATGTGGAAACACTGTATACCAACGTGACGCAAGGAGACTTTTTCACCTCCAGTATCAAACCGTATATCAGCTATGACTCCAGAAATCATTATTTCCTGCCCACAGAAGGGGTGTTCAGCAAGGTGTCCGCCCAATATGCCGGAGAGTTTCTGGGGGGTGATATCGACTATACCCGGTACGTGGCGGAAGGGGGATTCTGGATTCCTCTTTTCTGGAAATTCACCGGCGGATTTCATATGGAGGGGGGATATCTGGATGACCGCACCAACGGTCAGATCGATATCGACTGGGAACGATTTTATCTGGGCGGTATCAATTCAGTACGCGGATTTGACAAATATGACATCAACACCAGAGAACCCGGACAAAGTATCCTGCGGGGGGGGGAAAAATATATTCAATTCAATGCGGAACTGATATTTCCCCTTCAGGAAGAACAGGGTGTGGCCGGGGTGCTGTTCTATGACCGGGGTGACGTCTATCGGACCAGCGAAAGTATCGATCTGGCCAAACAATATTCATCCGCAGGATTTGAACTGCGGTGGAACTCCCCCATGGGACCCATCCGGCTGGCCTATGGCCTGGTGGTGGAAGGCCAGGATGAATATAAAACCGGAGATGGCCAGTTTGATTTTTCCATTGGCGCATTTTTCTGATATTTTTTAAAGCACAACTTATTTGGAGGAAACCATGAAACGTATTATATTTGCAACCATCATAAGCCTTTTTGCCATCAGTTTTGTGCCCATGGCATTTTGTGCGGATCCTGTTAAAATCGGTGTCATTGATTTTGAAAGAATAATGAAAGAATCCAGTGCCGGAAAAATGAACCAGCAGGCGCTCAATTCCAAAGGAACGGAATTTAAAAACAAACTGGAAAAAGAAAAACAGGCCCTGGATGAAATCGGCCAGTCTTTTGAAAAAGAAGCATTGGTTCTCAGTGAAGAAAAAAAGCGGGATCGGGAACGGGATTTCAGAAATCAGATCGAAGATTTTAAAATCATGCAGCAGAATTATGCCAATGAATTGAAAAATCTTGAAATCAAAATGATCAACGACATGCAGAAAGCCGTATTCGACATTGCCAATGAGCTGGGGAAAAAAGAAAAATATACCCTGATCCTTGAAAAAAAGAATGCCGGTGTGATTTATGCGCCGGCCCCGGTGGATATCACAGACAGCGTCATCAATAAGTACAATGCCGTCACAGCCCAGGGAAACTGATTCCCTGAACGGACCCATGGATGAAACTGACTGTTAAAGATATTGCTGAAAAAATTCAGGCCCGGGTGATGGGAAATTCCTCAACCGTGATCACCGGTGTCTCTTCCTTTGACAATGCCGGGGAATCAGATATCACTTTTGCCGGTGATGCCGCTTTTCTGTCACGTATGGACCAGACCCGGGCCGGTGCCGTGATCGTGCCGGATGATGCCGTTTATGAGAAGAATTCTCATCCCTGTTTATTGATGACTGCCAATCCCAGACGGGCTTTTTTTGAAATAGTCGCACATTTTCACCCGGCACAGGCCCCAGTACCCGGCATCAGCCCGCTGGCGGTCATTGGAAACAACTGTACCCTGGGGAAAAATATCACCATTGCACCGCATGTGGTGATTGAAGATGAGGTGGTCATCAAAGACAACGTGCATATCATGCCCCATGTCTTTATCGGAAACGGCTGCGTGATCAAGGAACACACCACCATCAAACCCAATGTCACCGTGATGGACGGCACGCGTCTGGGAAAACATGTCATCATTCACTCCGGTTCCGTGATCGGATCGGACGGATACGGATTCGTCCAGGATGGTGAAACGCATTTCAAGCTGTCTCACACCGGTCATGTCATCATTGGAGATCATGTGGAGATCGGGGCGTGCAACACCATTGACCGGGGGACCCTGGGCGTCACCCGCATCGGCAATGGCGTCAAAACCGACAACCAGGTTCACATCGCCCATAATGTCTCCATCGGGGACCATACACTGGTGGTGGCCCAGGTGGGAATCGCCGGATCCACCACCATCGGAAAACAGACCATTATTGCCGGTAAAGCCGGTATATCCGGTCATCTGACCATCGGTAACCATGTGATTGTGGGACCTTATGCCGGGGTGTCTTCCTCAGTTCCCGACAACCAGATTGTGTCAGGTATCCCTCACATGCCCCATAAAACCTGGTTGAAAGTCGTGAACATCCTCGGCCGGCTGCCTGGGATGAGAAAAACGCTGACGGCATTGGAAAAACGGCTGGAAACCCTTGAACGCATCATACAAAAACCGGAGCTTCCATGATTCACCCTACCGCCATCATCGATGGATCCGCTGAAATCGATTCCCGTGTGACGATCGGTCCTTATGCCATTGTCAAATCCAATGTACGCATCGGGGCCGGGACCACCATCGGACCCTACACCACCATTGACAATTATGTTTCCATTGGTGAGGACTGCCAGATATTTCAATATGCCGCCATCGGCGGTGCACCCCAGGACCTTAAATTCCATGGTGAAAAAAGTTATCTCACCATCGGCCGGGGCTCCATTATCCGGGAATTTGTCACCATCAACCGCGGCACGGAAGCCGGCGGCGGCATCACCGAAGTCGGAGAGGAAAACTATCTGATGGCCTATACCCATATCGCCCATGACTGTAAAACCGGCAGACAGGTCATTTTAGCCAACAACTCCACTTTGGCGGGACATATTGAAATCGGCGACCATGCCACCATCGGCGGGCTGGTGGCCATCCATCAGTTCGTAAAAATCGGAGATTACGCCTATATCGGGGGAAAATCCGCCGTGGTCAAGGATATCCCTCCTTTTGTCATTGCCGCCGGAGACCGGGCCACCCTCCACGGTCTGAACAATGTCGGGCTCAAACGTCACCGGTTTTCCGATTTCACTTTAGGCGAACTGAAAAAAGCCTACCGGATTTTTTTCAGGATCGGTTTGACCGTGAAGCAGGCATCGGAACGGGTCAAAGCCGAGGTGGAACAGATTCCGGAAGTGAAAAATTTCACGGATTTCATTGTCACATCCAGCCGGGGAATAACCCGATAACAAAAGCCATGAAAATTGGATTGATTGCCGGCGGTGGACAGTTTCCACTGCTGTTTGCCAAAAAAGCGGCCCAGAAAGGAATCACCGTGATCGCGGCCGGATTTGTTTCAGAGACAGACTCCGGCCTGGCCAAGCATGTATCTGTTTTTCAATGGCTGTATCTGGGTCAGGTCTCCAGGCTGGTGAAATATTTCAAACGCCATGGGGTTCACGAAGCCGTGATGCTGGGAACCATTCATAAGACCAGCATATTCAAGGATATCCGCCCGGATTTCAAGGCATTGACCTTTATTCTCAAAACCGGGAGAAGTCATGATGATTCCATTCTGACACGGTTTGCAGATCTCATGAAAACCCAGGGCATTGACATCCGGCCGTCCACGTTTCTTCTGCCTGAACTGTTGAGTCCTGCCGGCTGCTGGACCCAGAGAACCATGGATGCTGCGGAACATCAGGACGCATATCAGGGATGGAAACTGGCCAAAGCCGTGGGACAGCTGGACATCGGCCAGTGCATCGTGATCAGCAACGGCACAGTACTGGCGGTGGAAGCCATTGACGGTACAGATGCCACCATCCGCCGGGGAGGCGAACTTTCCCGGGGCAGCGGGTGTGTGGTGATCAAGCTGTCCAAACCCCAGCAGGATCTGCGGTTTGACCTGCCGGCCACCGGATGTGAAACCATCCGCACCATGGCGGCATCCGGCGCTACGGCCCTGGTACTGGAAGCCGGCAAATCCCTGTCTTTTGACAGAGAACAGATGATCGCCCTGGCAGACGAACATGATATTGCCATAACCGCACTCACGGGAACGGATATCCCATGACAGATTCAGACAACCATGTCCTGGTCCTGGCCGGTGAACCTTCCGGCGATGTCCATGGGGCCGGACTGATCACTGCCATGCGCCGGAAAAACCCGGCCCTGACATTTCACGGAATCGGCGGTCCAAGCATGGCCAAAGCCGGCGCTCACCTGTTTTTTTCCATAGATAAACTGTCCGCCATGGGGCTTTTAGAGGTTATCCGCCAGATTCGTCCGGTGAAACAGGCGTTTGATCTTTTCAAACATCACTTGAAGTCGCTGAATCCCGGACTTGTCATACTGGTGGATTACCCGGGATTCAATCTCAGGGCCGCTGCCTATACCAAAGCCCGCAGTCAGGCAAACGTGTTTTACTATATCCCGCCCAAAGTCTGGGCATGGAATCGGGCACGTCTTAAGCAGATGACACGCACGGTGGATCAGGCCGCACTTATTTTTCCCTTTGAAGAAAAAATATATAAAAAAGCCGGGATTCCCGCCACCTATGTGGGGAACCCTCTGCTGGATCAGTATCCGGTACCTGTGAAAAGATCCGTTGAAAACCCCATCTGTTCTTCACAGCCACAGGTCATCGGACTTCTGCCCGGATCCAGAAAAAATGAGATCCAGACCCTGTTGACCCCCATGCTGAATGCGGCACTTGAAATCCATGAACAGCGGCCCCATATCCGTTTTCTGATTTCTGCGGCAGACGCGATCCCTCTGGATATGATTGCATCAAAGGTAGCTGCCGCCGGCACGCCGGAACTGTTTCACATCATACCCGGCTCCCCCCGGCAGATCTTTGAACAGGCAAACATGCTGATTGCCGCATCCGGTACCATCACCCTTGAAGCCGCGCTTTGCACAATTCCCACGGTGATCGTTTATAAAATGTCCTATCTGACCTTTCGGATGGCACAGGCCGTCGTTAAAGTCAAATACGCCGGCCTGGCAAATATTATCCTGGACAAAGAAGTGATGCCTGAACTGCTTCAGGATGATGTCACCCCTGAAAACATCAGTTCAGCGGCGCTTTATATATTGGATCACCTGAATGAATACCGGCAGCAACTGGCTCCGGTCAGACAATTGCTGGGAGGACCGGGAGCGGCTGACAGAGCCGCGGATACCGCCCTGGATTTAAGACACCGCCCCAAAATCAGATAAAAGGAAAATTGGATGTTTGACAAATCACACCAAACCTTATTAAAGTGATTTTCAAATTGACCCTGTTTTGAAGGAAAAAGCCCATTTTGATGACATTGAATGTAACATTGCTGGTGATATGCCTGGTGTTGTCCGGTTTTTTTTCATCATCTGAAACCGCGCTGTTTTCCATTTCAAAAATCAAAGCCTGTCATGTGGCCAAGGACGGTTCCAAAACCGGTCAGTTGATCGTAAAAATGAAAAAAGATCCCCATACACTGCTGACCACGATCCTTATCGGCAACAACCTGGTGAACATCGGAGGCGCTTCTCTGGCAACCTCCATTGCCATCACCTGGTTTGAATCCAATGCCGTGGGCATTGCCACCGGGGTCATGACCCTCATCATTCTGATATTCGGAGAAATCTTTCCCAAATCCTTTGCCACCCAGCACAATGTGCTGGTGGCCCGGGTGGTGATTGTCCCCCTGTACTGGCTGACTAAAATTCTCTGGCCGCTGGTGCTGATTCTCAATTATATTCCCAAATTGTATGGATCCATCAATCCGGCATATCATACGGTTACCGAAGATGAGCTCATGACCATGGTGGAAGTGGTGGAGGAGGAAGGGGAAATCAAGGAAGCGGAAAAAGAATACATCACCAATATTTTTGAATTCGATGATACATCCTGCAGTGAAATCATGACGCCCAGGGCGGATATGTTCGTGGTGGATGCCGTGGAGAAACTGGACATTCCCGCCATTCTGTCCACGGGATATTCCCGGATACCGGTGATTGAACACAGCATTGACAATGTGATCGGAATTTTGCACATCAAAAATCTGTTTGCGGATTACCAGAAACTCACAGCATCGGATGAACCCATTGATTCTCTGGACATCAAAGCGATCATGAAAAAACCCTATTTCATTCCAGAATCCAAAAAACTGGATTCCCTGCTTCAGGAATTCAAGGCGAAGAAAAGCCACCTGGCCATTGTGGTGGATGAGCACGGCGGTGTGGCCGGCCTGGTGACTTTAGAGGATGTGGTGGAGGAGATTTTCGGGGAGATCATCGATGAAACCGATCGGATGATGCCGGACATCGTGCGCCTCAAGGACAACAAATGGCTGGTGGCCGGGCGGATCAATGTGGAGGATTTGAACAAGGAGATCGACATCAATATCCCTGAATCCGTGAGCTACGACACGATTTCCGGATTTTTTCTCGAACAAATCGACCGGATTCCCCAGCCGGGGGAATCCGTGATTATCGACCGGTGGACGGCAACGGTCAAAGACATGGACGGCAATCGAATTCAGTCGTTTATCATTAAAAAAGAGGGTTGAACATGGGCGTCATCACCGCAGATACCCGACTTTTCTGCGTGCTGGGCAACCCGGTGTGTCATTCCAAAAGTCCTTTGATTCACAATCAGGCTTTTGCCGACCATCAGATCGATGCCGTATATCTGGCGTTTGCACCCACGGATATCCAGAAAGCCATGGATGCGGTCCGGCAATTTCATGTCCAGGGTGTTTCCGTGACCATTCCTTTTAAACAGCGTGTCATCCCTTTCCTGGATGAAATCGATGACCAGGCCTCGGCCATCGGTGCGGTAAACACCATTGTCAACCAGAACGGCGTGCTTTCCGGGTACAACACCGACAGCTCTGCCGCCATTGCGCCGTTAAAGGATGCACAGATCTCCGGCAAAACCGTGCTGATCATCGGGGCAGGGGGGGCGGCCCGGGGCGTGGCTTTCGGGATTCATGCAAACAATGGCGACCTGTTGATCACCAACCGGTCCGAAGATAAGGGCAGGGCACTGGCCGCCCGCTTTGATGCAGAGTTTTATCCCATGGATGACATTAGACACCTTCGCCCGGATATCATCATCAACACCACATCTTTGGGCATGACCCCCGAAGAAAATGTATTGTCCTGTCCGGAAGACTGCCTGACGTCTGAAACGCTGGTGATGGATGTGGTGTATACCCCTTTGGAAACGCGTCTGATATCTGCAGCCAGACAAAAAGGGTGCCGGGTGGTGGACGGGCTGACCATGTTCATTGCCCAGGCCGCGGCCCAGTTTGAGCTGTGGACCGGCATTTTGCCGGACACAGAAAAAATGCGGCATACGATCCTCACCCATCCGGATTTTCATACTCAATCATTATAAACCAGGACCTGTCATGAAACAATTGTATCCAAAACACCCCTTACCCCGGATTGTCACCGTACCGGGATCCAAAAGCATTTCTCACCGGATGCTCATTTGCGCAGCCCTGTGCCGGGGCACTTGCCGTATCCGAAACCTGCTGGATTCCCAGGATATCGGTTTGACCCTGCATGCATTGTCCTGCATGGGCGCAAAAATCGACAAGATTTCTTCCGACACGGTTCATGTCACCGGATTTGCCGGCCATCCGGTGCCGTTTGCAGAACCCATCTATCTGGGCAACTCCGGGACCTCCATGCGTCTGTTGGCCGGGATTGCCGGGCTGGGCACCACGCCTTACACCCTGACCGGTGATGCCCGCATGTGCGCCCGGCCCATGAAAGAGCTTCTGGATGCATTAACGCTTCTGGAAATCAGAGCTGAATCCGAATCGTTCCAGGGATTTCCCCCCGTAACCATCCAGGGCAGCCACAGGCAC